>JAJTCI010000117.1 GCA_021323155.1 Chitinophagaceae bacterium
GCTCACTTCAGATAAGTAATATTGAACGCTTTAATAGGAGCCACTGCCCACAACAGTGGCTTTTTTTATGCGCGCTGGTCAAGGCAATCGCGTTAACTTTAGTTAAAGGAAACCAGCATGAAACCCTCCGCCACGCACAACGAACGAATCGCCAGGATGACCTTCGCCTCGGTATACCCCTTGTACATCGCAAAGGTTGAAAAGAAGGGCAGGACAAAAGAGGAGTTGGACCAGGTGATTGAATGGCTGACCGGTTTTGATAACAAAAAACTACAGGAGTTGATCACTGAGAAAGCCACTTTCGAAACATTCTTCAAAAAGGCTAAGCTTAATCCCAATGCACACCTAATCACTGGTGTAATATGCGGCTACCGTATTGAAGAGATCGAAGAACCTTTAACGAAGCAGGTGAGATACCTGGATAAACTGGTGGACGAGCTCGCCAAGGGCAGAAAGATGGAAAAGATCCTTCGCAACACTTAAGACAGTACCTCCGGCGGCGGTCCCCCCGCTGGTTTACTCTTATCTTCTGGCAATGGTATGTATTCCTGGTTATCATTCGGTGGTAATATGATCCGCCCCTGTTTCCAGTCTTCCTTCGCCTGTTCGATCCTCTCCTTCCGGCTGCTCACAAAATTCCACCAGATATATCTTTCACCTACGGGCTCGCCTCCAAGCAACATCAGCGTAGCGTTTTCTATCGCGAGAATGGCGGGGTCGGTGTTCTTCGAAAATACCAATAATCGCCCCTCCCCGTACCTTACACCGGACACTTCTAGTGTGCCCTTAACAATATAAATACCCCGTTCACTGTGTTGCATGGGCAAACCGAAACGCGTTCCCTGCTGCAACACCACGTGCAGGTAGAACAAAGACGAATGCGTAGGTACATTGCCCCGCAACCCATAGGCTTCGCCTGCGATCAGTCGCATCCACGTACCCTTGTCAGTGAACACCGGCAACTGGGTGGCGTTGTAATTATTAAAGGAAGGCGCCGACTCTTCATCTTTTTCAGGAAGTGCGACCCACGTCTGGATCATCTCCAGTTCTCCCCCTGCAAGTGCAGCCGGGTCCTCAAAGCGTTCACTATGGGCGATACCACTGCCCGCCGTCATCCAATTCACCTCTCCCGGTTTTATTACCTGTTCTACACCAAGGCTATCGCGATGCGTGACCTGCCCGCCAAATAAATAACTCACTGTGGATAGGCCTATATGTGGATGGGGTAACACGTCAAGACTTACGGCGGGCGCCGGTTGTGCTGTTACGGGACCAGCATGGTCCATAAATATAAATGGTCCCACCATCCGCCTTTTTCTGAACGGCAGGATCCTTTTGACATCCATGCCAGGGGCGATTGATGCGTGGCGGGGTTCTATTACAATTTCGAGCATAGCTTATCGCGTTGAAATGAAAGGTACAGCTTATAAGGCGGCACTTTATTGGGCAAGTTACCACCCTTATATTATCATCGGTGATCATAAAAATGTTGAACTTTATAGGATGCAGGAAAAATACACCATACCAGCCGGTACGCGCATCGGCCACATTCACCTGAAAGTTTCAGACCTTGAAAAAGCGCTGTCTTTTTACCGCGACCTGCTCGGCTTTGAAGTGATGCAGCATTACGGCGACTCGGCGGTATTCGTTTCCGCCGGCGGTTACCATCATCACATCGGCCTGAATACCTGGCATAGCAAAAACGCCGGGCCTGCGCCGGCGAATGCAGCGGGTTTGTATCATACGGCCATCCTTTACCCTACACGCAAAGACCTGGCGATAGCATTAAAGCGACTGATCGAGGCCAAATACCCGTTGAACGGCGCTTCTGATCATGGCGTGTCGGAAGCCATCTACCTCGACGACCCGGATGGAAACGGCGTGGAATTGTATTGGGACAAACCCCGCGAAGACTGGCCCTTCGACAGCAACGGAAAACTACAGATGATCACCGCCCGGTTAGACGTCCAGGCCCTCCTCGCCGAAGCCGGATGATCTTTTTGTTACCCTTTGCACCTGCCGTACCCGGCGTTAGGTATGGGTTGCCATTCACCATTGCCCATTGCCCATTGCCCATTCACCATTGCCCATTCACCATCCCACACCTTTCACTTATCTTACATCCTCCAAAACCAATTGTATGACCCGAAAATTGCTGGCTGCAGTCGCCATCACATCTATGATAGCATGTAAATCAGAAATGCAGAAAACACCTTACCAGTGGCCCCAGGGCGCTAAGCCCCCGGTCGCAACGATCAAACCCCACGTCCGGGAACTCCATGGCGAAAAAGTAGTTGACAATTACTACTGGATGTACGACTACTTTGGCAAGGGCCCCGACAGCACCAAAGTCATCGAATACCTCAACGCCGAGAATGCTTATGTAGATACCGTCATGAGCGGGCTCAAACAATTTCGCGAAGACCTTTTCCAGGAAATGAAAGCGCGCATCAAAGAGAAAGACGAAAGCGTACCGGTATTCAAGAACGGTTATTACTATTACACAAGAACGGAGGATGGCAAACAGTACTACAAATACTGCCGTAAAAAAGGCAGCCTCACCGCACCGGAAGAAATACTGCTGGATGTAGACAAAATGGCGGAAGGCAAAGCCTATTACGCCGCCCGCGGATTTTCAGTGAGTGAAGACAACAAACTCCTCGCCTACGGTGTCGACGAGGTATCGAGAAGGCAATACGTGATACACGTAAAGAACCTGGAAACAGGAGAGGTAATGAATGACCGCATCGCGAACACGGAAGGCGACCCGACCTGGGCCAACGATAACAAAACGATATTTTATACGGGCAAGAATCCTCAGACACTGCTTTCTGAAAAGATCAAACGACACACGATCGGTACCAACGCTGCGCAGGACGCGGTGGTGTACGAAGAACAAGATAAGAGTAACTATATCGGTGTGGGTAAGTCGAAGAACAACCGCCACATCATGATCTATTCCTATGCTACGCTTTCTTCCGAATACCGCTCTATTGACGCAGCAACACCTACGGCTCCATTCAAAGTATTCCAGCCGAGAATGAAGGATGTATTGTATGACGTGATACCACTGGCGGACAAATTCCTGGTGCGCACCAACCTCAACGCTAAGAATTTCCGTTTGATGGAAGCACCCCTTGATAAACCCGGCGTGGAGAACTGGAAAGAAGTGATCCCCCACCGTACCGATGTTTTACTGGAAGGCGTAGAAGAATTCAAAGACTTTGTCGTGATCAGCGAAAGGCAGAACGGGCTGATCAAACTCCGTGTTCGCAACCTCAACGGGAATGAACACTATATTGACTTCGGCGAACCCGCCTATGATGCCTATGCTAGCGGCAACCCGGAGTACAACACCACCAACCTGCGTTACAACTATACCTCCCTTACTACCCCGAACTCCGTATACGATTATAACATGGTGTCGAAGGATAAGAAGCTGATGAAACAAACGGAGGTGCTCGGTGGTTACGACGCGAAGGAATACGTTACGGAGCGCCTATATGCTACCGCCAGGGACGGGGTAAAGATCCCCATCTCCATCGTTTACAAAAAAGGATTTGAGAAAGATGGGAATGCGCCATTGCTGTTGTACGGTTACGGCTCTTACGGCGCAAGTATGGACGCGGCATTCAACAGCTCCAGGCTGAGCCTCCTCAACCGGGGATTCGCCTATGCCATCGCGCACATTCGTGGCGGCCAGGAAATGGGCAGGCACTGGTACGAAGAAGGCAAGATGATGAAGAAGATGAATACATTCAACGACTTCATCGACGCGGGCAAATTCCTGGTCAGTGAAAAATACACCGCTAAAGAACATCTGTACGCGATGGGTGGCAGCGCCGGCGGGCTACTAATGGGTGCCGTGATCAACCTGGAGCCGGAACTGTTTCACGGCATCGTGGCACAGGTTCCGTTCGTTGACATGATCAACACCATGCTGGACGAAAGCATTCCGCTCACCACGAACGAATTTGACGAATGGGGCAACCCCAAGAACAAGGATGCCTATATGTACATGAAGACCTATTCGCCCTACGAGAATATCGAGAAAAAAGCCTACCCGCATATGCTCGTCACCACCGGGCTCCACGACAGCCAGGTGCAGTACTTCGAGCCGGCAAAATGGGTGGCCAAACTCCGGGCAATGAAAACAGATAACAACCTCCTGCTACTGAAAACAGAAATGGCTTATGGACACGGCGGCGCTTCCGGCAGGTTCGATTACCTGAAAGACGTCGCGCTCAACTACGCGTTCCTCCTGGCGCTGGAAGGTATTACGAAATAAACACAGCCAGAGTGGTTCACTCTCCAGGAGTGAGCCACTCTTTTTTTCAGACCGCAGCGCTCATATAACGCCTTCTACTTTGCGCCGTTGCCCCTTTGCTACTTTGCGTGAACCCCCCGTTGCCCGTATGGCAATGCATCCTTCTCAAATCGTATCTTGCGGCGCGATGTCCAACACTTATTTCCAATTCAAGCAGTTTACCGTGCACCAGGACAAAACCGCTATGAAGGTGTGTACGGATGCCTGCCTCTTCGGAGCCTTCGTTGCTGACACATTCCGAAAGACCAACACCCGTTTCAGCGTGCTCGACATCGGCACCGGTACCGGTTTGTTATCACTCATGCTGGCACAGAAAAGCCCGGCCGCCCGCATTGACGCGGTAGAGATCGACAAGGCCGCGGCGGAACAGGCGCGAGATAATTTTAAACGTTCGCCCTGGAAAGACCGGCTGCATGTGCACCACCAACCCATCCAGGAGTTCGGCATCAACACATACGATCTCATCATTTCCAACCCGCCCTTTTACGAAAACGACCTGAAAAGCGATAATACAAAACGCAACCTTGCGCTCCATGGCACCGCGCTGGGATTGGATGACTTGCTTGAAATTGTACAAAAGCATATTGCCGGGCATGGCAAATTCGCGGTGCTGCTTCCCTATCACCGCTCGGCCAACTTCATCAACCACGCGCTGCTGAAGGACTTTTACCTGCACGAAGAAATATCGGTGAAGCAATCATCAAAGCATCCCTACTTCCGCAGTATGTTATTGTTTGGAAGAAATAAACAGCAGGCCCTCCACTCGGACATCTGCATTCGTGACAAAACAGAAGATTATTCAGAAGAATTCAAAATACTGTTGAAGGACTATTACCTTAATTTATAAAGCTCCCTTAGATCGAATACCTTGCGCGGCAATTGACGCCATTCACCATTCACCATTCACCATTCACCATTCACCATTCACCATTCACCATTCACCATTCACCATTCACCATTCACATACCCCCTCAAATACTCAAAATGCTCCGTTAGCTGTCCGTCTTTAAGTATCGTTGCCTTATCGATCATGGAACTCCCGCCTTTCAACAGGTCCTCCAATACATACTTGATCAACTGCTCACCAAAATAACGGCTCGCGTCTTTCGGAAGTTCATTGGGCAGGTTGCCCACCGCCATCACGTCCACGCTGCCGGGTAGATAAGGTATTGTCTTTTCGCCGCTGATCTTATCCACGCCGTATACCGGGTCTTCGATCGTCTGGTCGCCCAGGTTGCAGGGCACGCTTCCATTCTTGTCGTCGGTTATATCTGCAATGGTTTTGATCCGGAAATTTGAGTCTTTCATGTCATCCATTTCAAAAAGCCGCGGTATGCCCGGTTCCCAGTAAATACCATTCATCAGGATATCGGTATATCCCAGGTAATGCCTGAACAGGCATTCGTAGTCCTGTGGATTTTCGTGAAACTCCTGCCGTGTATAGGTTCCCTTTGTTTTATGACGGTAAAGCGTACTGCCCTTCAAATGGACATACACCGGGTAAGTAAATTCTTTAGAGAGGAATTCATCCGGCTCAATATCCTGCACGTCCATCAGGTTCATGATCTCCAGGATACCATGCGCCACTCTCCCACTGCCCGTAATGGCGATACGGATATTGGGCAACCGCAACCCAAAATAAGTATGGATCAGTTCACGATAGTCGCGGCTCTCACCAACGCGACCGAGTGCATAGGCGCCACTGCGATTGCCAAAAGCCATCATACCATTGTGTGCGCCTACGATCCCGGCGAAGAAACCAAAGCCAATGATCCGCTGCCCGTCCTCGTGCTCCAGGCATTCATAATCGATGATGGTGATCTTTTTCTCTACCATCGCGTGCATGAGTCGCTGGTTGTAGGGCTGTTTTTTCCGCGTATGCGAAAAGAACATATAGGTCTTACCGGGGATCAGCATTTCCACCGGCACCTCTTTGATGCCCAGCAAAAGATCGCACTCAGCCAGGTCCTCTTGCACTTCCACGCCGGAACGCTCGTATTCGTTGTCAGTAAAACAGCGTGTAGCGGAAGACTGGACTATGATACGCGTACCAGGAACGTGCTGCAACAGCCACCGGCATTGCGCTGGCGTCAGCGCCACGCGGTTATCCGCCGGCACCTTTCCCTCCCGTATCAGTCCGATTACGCGCATTTGCTTGTTTATCGCAGCAAGATATTTATTATTATGTAACGATCTGGAACCGCTTTGCGTACTTTGCTAACTTTGCCACTTTGCGTGGAACTACCTATGAACTATTTCGAATTATATAACATCCCGGTCTCTTTTCAACCCGATCCACAGTTGGTCAAATCCAGGTTCTACGAACTCAGCCGGAAATACCACCCCGACTTCTTCAGCAACGCTGATGAAGCGGAACAGGCCGAGGTATTAGAGAAATCCTCCGCAGTTAACAAGGCCTATAAAACATTCACTAATCCCGACGAGACCATCAAATACGTTCTGCAGCAAAAAGGACTGCTCGAAGAAGAAGAGAAGTACCAGTTACCGCCTGATTTCCTGATGGAGATGATGGACCTGAACGAAGCCGCCGGGGAGGGCCAGTCGGCAGATGGCAGCGTGCGGTCCGCAGTCGCGAAGATCCAGGAAGAGATTTATTCACCCGTTAAAGCAGTGTTGGAAGGGTATACGGAAGGTGTCACCACCAGGGATGAATTGCTCCAGGTAAAGGAGTATTATTTTAAGAAAAAATACCTCAACCGGATTATGGCAGGTTTGCCCTGAGGCGGCTATATTTGCTGTCCAGTTTCAATTCCCTGCCCGGGTGGCGGAATTGGTAGACGCAGCAGACTCAAAATCTGCCGTTCGCAAGGATGTGCTGGTTCGATTCCAGTCCCGGGCACAAAGCCTTTCCGATGAAATCGGAGGGGCTTTTTTATTTGTTAGCGTTGAAAGCTTGCTTTCTTAAGCGAACAAATAAAAAAGAC
>JAJTCI010000118.1 GCA_021323155.1 Chitinophagaceae bacterium
CGGAGAATGGCGCGGTGGAATACGACGGAACAAATTATTATGTAACCAGCGGGGGTACACGTTACACGCTAGCAAGGACGCTTACGGCAAGCGCGGTACTTGATTTCCCCAGCACCTCGAACAACTCCACCTCTACACTAACGATAACGGTCAATGGCGCGGCGGATGGTGACGTGGTGTCGCTCGGAGTACCTACATCGGCGATCTCGGTGAATAATACCTACTCGGCGTACGTCAGTGCGGCCAATACGGTATCGGTAGTGTTTCACAATTATTCGGGTGGTAACGCAAACCCGGGTTCGGGCACTTTCCGGGTAGCAGTCATGAAGTACTGATGTTCAGCAGACCAATGGTGGGACGAAAATATTCTTAGTGTATCCGCTGCTTATGCCGCGAGTATAAGCAACGGTTACGGGTTCAATACAATACGGGCCGGCATTGTACGACGGTACAATGCCAGGCCTTTTTTAGAAAACCGAAAAAAATAATCGCTGAAGACCTGCATCACCATAGTGCTTTCACTTTGCTTCCTGGCTTCGAATGCGCAGGACTACGTATACATACCGCCAACCGGCACCGTGTATGTAGGTGATAAAAGCGCGGTGGGCATCTTCGGCAACTTCATCAACGACGGCAACCTCAGCATGCCGAAAGACGCGAAGGTCTACTTCCTCGGGAAAATATTCAAGAACAGTACTAGCGCCAAACTCACGGACGCAACTACTGTCAGGAATTCCAAATTCGCTGGCAATGTCGTATTTCAACAGCCAAACCCAACCTACGGCGACCTGGGTCAACAGATACTCGAAGGCGGTTATACCGATAATGCTTTGACCGGGCCTGCCTTCTCCAGCATCACGATCGACAACCCCAATGGTGTATGGCTGACCTCCGATGTGAATGTGCTCGATGCCGTGAACTTCCAACAGGGGCACGTCTACCTCAATAAATATGTGGCCGCACTGGGTGATTCCAATTCCTTTGGTGGTGTGAACGGATTCAACCAGAACCGCTTTTTTGTGACCGGTACAGGTGTGACCGGTGGTTCACTTAAGATCAGCTCGCTGGCCTCCTGCTGTATCGTTACCTATCCCATTGGTCCCACCAACAGGTTGTACACGCCTTTGCAAATGCGCAATACCGGCGGCAAGAACGATTTTTATGTAAGGGCATTCAACAATGTATACAGCAACGCGACGAGCGGAACTATACTCACCGATACGACGTTGAAAGTTACCTGGGACATCCATACGGCTAAGCCCGGTACCACCGAAGTGGAGGTGCTTGTACAGAATGACAAAGACGTTGAGACCGCCACTTTCTCCAGCTATCGCGACAAAAGTTATATCAGCATTTTCCGTAATAACCAATGGGAGCAGATGGGAAGTTTCGCGCTGCCGCAAACACCGGGCACCATTACCAGCAGCGCCGCCATCTACACCGCCATCATGCACTTCAGGAAGATCACCATTGGTAACCAGCCCATGTATATCACCAAGCGCGCAAGGCCCATCGCCCAGAAGTACGCGCTCAGCAACGCTTTCAGCCCGAACGGGGATGGGATCAACGACCGCTGGACACTGCCTTTCCTTGAATCCTTCCCTGCCTGCCGCGTACAGCTATTCGATCGGAACGGTGGTATCGTATTCACCTCCCAGGGCTATTCGAACCCATGGAACGGTACCCGCAACGGCCAGGCGGCCCCGGTTGGCACTTATTACTATGTGATCGACCTGAGAAACGGTGAAAAACCACTCACGGGCTACGTGGTACTCCTGCGTTGATAACCCCGACAAATTCTTTGTTAAAAAGCCTTTAGCATTTGGGGGCTGGCCTCAACAATCACCTATTTTTGATGCCTTACATTACATTATGAGGCGATTACCTATTCTCATCGTTTTACTCTTTGCCATTTATGGCTCCGTTTCCGCACAACCTAAGAAAGTGATCGCCGACAAGATCGTTGCCCAGGTGGGTGACAAGATCATCCTCCGTTCGGATATCTACAACGCGATCGCCGACTATAAAAGGCAGGGTGTTGAACTTCCTCCCAACGCGGAATGCGAGTTCATCGAAGGGCAACTGATCCAGAAAGCGCTGGTGTTACAGGCGGAAAAAGATTCACTCTCCGTTTCCGAAGAAGAATTGGACGCGTTACTCGAAAACCAGATCAGGGGATTTATCCAGATGTATGGTTCAAAGGAAATGCTGGAAGAGATCGCCGGTAAGAGCATCTTCCAGTTAAAAGAAGACTTCCGCGAAGCTTTCAGGGAAAGAAAGCTGGCTGACCAGATGCGGAACAAGATCGTAGACAATGTAAAGATCACGCCGACCGAAGTGCGCGCGTATTTCAATAAGATACCGAAGGACAGCCTGCCGTTTTACGAGAGCGAGTTACAGCTCAGCCAGATCGTTTTCTATCCCAAGCCGCACAAGGACGTGGAAGAATACGAAAGCAACTTCCTGATGGGCCTCAAGCGCCAGGTGGAAGCCGGAAAGAAATTCGAAATGCTTGCCAAGGCTTATTCCCAGGACCCGGGCAGTAAGGACAATGGTGGACAGTATACGGTAAATCGTACCGACAAGATGTGGGACCCCACGTTCATCCGCGAAGCGTTCAAACTGAAAGACGGGCAGATGTCTAACCCGGTCAAGACAAAATTCGGTGTGCACCTCATCCAGATGGTGAGCCGTGCGGGCGATGAAGCCATCGTTCGACATATCCTCCGCATACCGGAAGTAGGTAAGGCAGAGGTTGACCTTTCAAAGAAAAAGATGGATTCGATCAGGGGACTGATCGTTAACAAGCAGATCAGCTTCCGCCAGGCCGTAGGTAAGTATACAGAGAGTGAAGACAAATTCAATAACGGTTCTATCCTGGCAAAGGATGGTTCATCATATGTAACTATCGACCAACTGGACAAGGACATCGTGCTTGCCATTAAAGACCTGAAGCCGGGGAGCATTTCCCAGCCCATCGCCTTTACCGACGAGCGCGGCAAGCAGGCGGTGCGTATCGTGTTCTATGAAACCCGTACCGAGCCGCACCTGGCCAACCTGAAAGACGACTACAACCGAATCGCGGAAAGGGCGCTGGAGATAAAAAAGATGCAGGCTTTGGAGAAATGGTTCAAAGACCGCATCCCTACCTACTACATTACGATCGATAAGGAGTTCTCCGGCTGTAACAATATCACCGATTGGCATAAGGCGGCCGCCAGCAAATAAAAAATATCCGCATTGTATCTAAACCATCTCTAACTTAGAGATGGTTTATTTTTTCTACCTACATTCTAACCGTGAAACTAGAAGAAGCTTTAAAGACCACCAGGTTTAAGACACCGCAGCAGAAAGCTTCGCTCAATTGCCTGTATACGGCCTGGTGGCTGCGCACCATGATCAGCCGCGAACTGAAGACCTTCGACCTCACCAACGAACAGTATAACGTCCTGCGCATCCTGAAAGGAAAGTACCCGGAGCAGATGTGCGTTAAAGACATCGCGGGAAGGATGATGGAGAAAAGCTCCAACGTGCCCCGTATCGTGGACCGTCTCGTCGCCAAGAAATGGGTGAAACGGTCTACTTCCGCACTCGACAAACGCGAAACGGTGATCAATCTCACGCAGAGCGGCCTGGATGTGCTGGAGGAATCCACCCAGCGTATGGACCAGATGTTCAACCGGCTGTTGACCCTGACCGACAGTGAATCCCTCCAGCTAAACGACCTCCTGGAGCGACTGAGGACCAATGAGTAGTTTTTTTTGTAAGCATAGATGTATATACACGTATATATAGGGGTAGGGTAGTAATTGAGGGATTAGATCATCGTTAGAAACACACATACATGAAAACGATTCTGCACAAAGCCAGCGACAGGGGCCATGCCAATCACGGCTGGCTGGATACCTACCATTCATTCAGTTTCGGGCAGTACCACAACCCCGCCAGGGTGCATTTTGGGGCCCTGCGCGTACTGAACGACGACACGGTAAAGGGCGGGTACGGCTTTGGCAAACACCCGCACGACAATATGGAGATCGTCACCATTCCATTGAAAGGTGACCTGAAACACGAAGATAGCACCGGCAGGAAGGAAGTGATCCGCCAGTACGACGTGCAAATCATGAGCGCCGGTAGCGGCATCGCGCACAGTGAAATGAACGCTAACCAGGATAAGGACGTGGAGTTACTGCAGATCTGGGTATTTCCCAAAGAACGCAATATCACACCCCGGTACGACCAGAAGACCTTTCGACCCGAAGACCGCCTGAACAAGCTGCAAACAGTGGTAGCACCCGGCGATTCCGAGGGCGTGTACATCCACCAGGACGCCTGGTTCTCACTGGGGAACTTTGAAAAAGGTTTCGCTACCGGGTATACACTCAACAAAACCGGCAACGGCGTGTACGCTTTTGTGATAGAAGGCGAAGTGACCGTTAACGGCACCCAACTCGGCAAAAGGGACGCACTGGGAATTTCAGACATCGACACGCTTGATATTAAAGCGGATACGGCGGCGGAATTGCTGCTGATCGAAGTCCCGATGGAGCTTAACAACGTTTAACCGGTGTTAGCACATTAATTGAGACAATAATACTCTTTCATCACATAAAAACACACACTATGGCTACATACAAAATCGATGTCGATCACTCAGACATCATGTTCAAAGTAAAGCACCTGATGATATCCACCGCTACAGGCATCTTCAAGAAATTCGATGCGACCGTTGAAGCGGATAAGGGAGACTTCAGCGACGCGAAGATCTGGTTCGAAGCGGATATAGACAGCATCGACACCAAGAACGAGCAGAGGGATACGCACCTGAAAAGCGATGACTTCTTTAACGCGGAGAAATTCCCGAAAATGACCTTCAAATCCACCGGCATTGAAAAGAACGGCGACGAATACACGCTCAAGGGCGACCTCACCATACGTGATATCACGCGCCCAATAAAACTGGACGTAGAATACAACGGCTCTACGAAAGACCCCTGGGGTTTTGAAAGAGCAGGCTTTGAAGTAACCGGTAAGATCAACCGGAAAGACTACGGCCTGAAATGGAGCGCGGTTACCGAAGCAGGTGGGCTGGTAGTAGACGATATCGTGAAACTCCAGATGAACGTGGAGATGGTGAAGCAAAGTGATGCGCCAAAAACCGAAGCAGGAAAAGAATCTGCAACCGCGACCGCCTAACCTGAAACCTGCAACTTGCAACCCCTGCCCGAATGACGCAGTCAGGCGGGTGGAACAACTTATTCAGCGCTCACCGGCCCACGTGTGTTTGAGGGGAGTATGTAGCCGGGCTGGTGAATCGCTGGATCTTTAAAACAACAACATGAACATCGAGATCATATCAGGAAGTCCACGCAAAACGAGCATCTCTTACCGCGTAGCGCTGCACCTCAAAGCCGCGTTGAGCGAAAAGACCACTCACCATGTAGACCTGATCGATGTGCGCGATTGGGACCTTGGGCTGCTACAGGAAGTATGGACCTCCGTGGAACGCACACCCGATCCATTCAAGCCACTGGCTAAACGCATGTTTGCGGCGGACGCGTTCATCCTCGTAACACCCGAGTACAATGGCAGCTACTCTCCCGCCTTGCAGAACCTCATGGACCACTTTCCAAAACAGGCCAGGAAGCCTTTTGGTATCGTCACCTCCTCCGTTGGCGCGATGGGCGGCATCAGGGCCAGCCAGCAAATGCTGCTATTCATACCGGCGCTGTTTGGCGTAGCCTCTCCCTATATGCTGATCGTGCCCCAGGCCGATAAGAAATTCGATACGGAAGGGCGGCTAGTAGAGGAATCGTTCACCAATGCTATTCACACTTTTATCACAGAATTCCTGTGGCTGGCCGAAACGCTGAAGCCCCAGCCGGAATTGGCCTATAATTAATTGGCGGAGCGATTGGGAGTTGTAGATTTGCGCCTGACACCATGAGTGACGAGATAAAACATGAATGCGGCCTTGCATTCATAAGGCTTCGGAAACCTTTCTCTTATTACCTGCAGCAATACGGAACAGTGATGTATGGCTTGAATAAGCTGTACCTGCTGATGGAAAAACAGCACAACCGTGGCCAGGATGGCGCGGGTATATCCACCGTTAAACTCAATACCGAACCCGGCTTTCCTTTCCTTTCCCGCATGCGCAGCAGCGCGCCGCAGCCCATCGCCGACATCTTTTTCAAGATCGGGCAGGAAGTGCAGGAACTGGAAAAATACCAGGCAGACATCACCAAGCACCCCGGCCTCATGAAAGGCCATCTCAGCTTCCTGGGTGAACTCTTACTCGGCCACCTTCGCTATGGAACACAGGGTAAGAACAACGTGGAGTTCTGCCATCCATTCATCAAGCGGGATCTTATACCCGGGCGCAACCTTGCATTGGCCGGCAACTTCAACCTCGTTAACACGGAAGAACTCTTCGCGCTGGTGAATACCCAGCCCGGAGATTTCCAGAAACAAAGCGACCTCGCAGCGATGATGGAAGTGATCCATCACTTCCTGGTGAAGGAAGATGAACTCAATCCCAACGCACCTGATATAAAGAACGTACTGAAGAAAGCGGTACCACTCTTCGACGGCGGTTTCCATGTAGGCGGTTTGGTCGGCAACGGCCAGGCATTCGTGATGCGGGACGCGCACGGCATCCGTCCTTCTTACTACTACGTGAACAAGGACGTGATCGTAGCGGCAAGTGAACGTGCTGCCATCCGTACAGCATTTAACGTAGGCGAGAACGAAGTGCTGGAGCTGATGCCCGGCAACGCGCTGATCGTGGATGACGCGGGGAATTATTCGATCGAGCAGATCATCGAACCAAAAGAAAGAAGGGCCTGCTCCTTTGAGCGCATCTACTTCAGCCGCGGCAGCGACGAAAAGATCTACCGCGAAAGGATCGCTTTGGGCCACCACCTCAGCAAACCCGTACTCGAAGCCGTTAATTACGACCTAAAGAATACCATCTTCTCTTATATACCCAATACCGCAGAGGTAGCCTATTTCGGGCTGTGCAAAGGCATGGAAGAATACCTGAACGAGATCAAGGTGCAACGCATCATGAGCTGGGGTAAGGACATCGACCCGGAGAAACTCCACGAGATGATCAACCGGAAGATCCGCCAGGAGAAGATCGCCATCAAGGACGTGAAGCTGCGGACCTTCATCACCGAGGACGCCAACCGCAATGAAATGGTGCAGCACGTGTATGACATCACCTATGGCACCGTCCGCCG
>JAJTCI010000119.1 GCA_021323155.1 Chitinophagaceae bacterium
CCACAAACTGGGCAGGTTTTCTCAACTGGATGCCAGGCACGAAAAAAGTACTCGATTTCGGCCTGCAAAAAGATAAATCACTGGCGGCGTTAAAATCGGCTGACGTATTATTCTGTCTCGACTTCAACGTCCTCCACCGCACCAAGCACATGGAAAATGTGTTGCTGGAAATGGACTGTATCAAAGTACTGATTGACCATCACCAGCAACCCCAGGAAGAAGCTTTCAATTTTGGCATCAGCGACACAACGAAGAGTTCTACCTGCGAAATGGTGTATGATTTTATCGTGGCATCGGGACATAGCGATAAGATCAACACCGACGTGGCCGAATGCCTCTATACGGGTTTAATGACCGACACCGGTTCATTCCGCTATCCTTCCACAAGCGCTTCCGTTCACCGCATTGTTGCTCACCTGAAAGAAACGGGGCTGCAACACGCGAAGATCCATGAAGCGATATATGACAGTTTCCTGGAGAATAGGCTCCGCTTCATCGGCCACGCCTTACTCAACAGGCTGGAAGTGTTTTACGAATACAATACATCGTTGATGTATATCCCCAAAGCCGACCTGCTTCGATTTGACATCAAGACCGGCGATACCGAAGGTCTCGTGAATTACCTGCTGAGTATCGAGGGTATTCGTTTCGGCGCGCTCGTGATAGATCGCGATGAAGAGAGAAAATGGAGTTTCCGGAGTAAAGGTGATTTTGATGTGAATACATTTGCCCGCAAACATTTCGAAGGAGGCGGCCATTTCAACGCCTCGGGCGGAAGAAGCTCCGACTCGCTGGAACAAACAGTAAAAGTGTTTAAAGAAGTTTTTAAAGAATATAAAGATCAATTACAATAACATGAGAAATCTGGTAGTGCTCATCGCAGGCGCATTGATATTGGGCAGTTGCAATTCGGGTTATGAGAAGACCAAATCCGGCGCCCGTTTTAAAATAGTGGAAAGCAAAGGTGGCAAGCTCATCAAGCTGAAAGACATCGTGCGCATGGACCAGGTGATCTTGATACCGGAGCGGGACACTATTCTTTATAACACGCACGGGCAGATGCCAAGCTATATGGGCATCGATACTGCCAGGAACCTGGAATATGTTCAATACACCCTTTCTGAAGTGCTCATGCGTTCTAAAGTAGGCGATAGTGTGGTGGTCGTGTTCAGCAGCGATAGCCTGGCGATGCGGACGAACCCGCAAACCGGTAAAAGGGAAGCGATGTACAATGACGTATTACAGCGCGGCGGCTTTGTAACAATGCGTATTCGCGTAAACAAAAGCTACGCGAACGACGCCGAAGTAGGTCCGGATCTTGCTTTGGACCGTGAAAAAGAAAATCAGCGCCGTACCGTGGAGCGCAAAGCCGCGCAGGAAAAATGGATGAAGGAAATGCAGGAGAAGCACCAGGCGGAGATCCGGGAGATTGAAGCATACCTGCAGAAAAACAATATCAAAACAGTTAAAACTCCGCTGGGTGTTTACGTCGAAGTGCAGCAGGCGGGCACACCACCGATTGGACAGGTAGGCGCAAAGGCGGAAGTGAATTATACAGGCCGCCTGTTAAAAGACGGGAAAGCATTCGACAGTAACGTCGACCCCAGTTTCGAGCACCCGTTCCCCATGGGAGTGGTCATCGGCGGTGGTGGAGTGATTCCCGGTTTTGATGATGGCCTCAGGTACTTTGGTAAAGGTGGCCGCGGAAGGATATTTATTCCTTCTTATCTCGGCTACGGTGAAGAAGGATCGAAAGACCGGATTCCTCCGAACGCAACACTGATATTCGAAGTGGAGATGAAGAACATTGCCCCGGCCGATGCTGCGGGTACCCATTCTCCCGGTGACGGCCATACCGATCACTAAGCCTCGCTATACGCCTGGAAGAGCCTGATAGCTTCAACCGCTTCCTTTACGTCATGCACACGTAGAATAGTGGCGCCGTTCAGTAGCGCGATGGTATGGAGAACGGTCGAACCATTAAGCGCCGCCTGTGGTGAGGTGCCCAGCGTTTTATAGACCGTTGATTTGCGCGAAAGCCCTGCCATGATCGGCTTATCCAGCATCCTTAGACACGACAACTCGCGCAACAACCGGAAATTCTGTTCGATCGTTTTTGCGAATCCGAATCCCGGGTCAATGATCACATCTAATATTCCTGCCGCAGTACACTCCGCGGTCTTCTTTATTAAATAATCGAGTACCTCGCGACTGATGTCATCATACTGCGCGTGTGCTTGCATATCCGCCGGCGTCCCTTTCATATGCATGCATACATAAGGCACTTTAAGACCCGCCACCGTACGGATCATTGCTTCATCCATAGTACCACCGCTCACATCATTTACAATACAGGCGCCTGCGGCAACCGCCTTTGCCGCTACTTCGGAGTCATAAGTGTCTACCGAAATAAATGCACCGGGGAAATCGCGTTGCACCTGCTTGATGGCGGGTAACACCCGGTGCAATTCTTCTTCCCTGCCAACTCGTTCACTGCCAGGGCGGGTACTTTGTCCGCCGATATCAAGGATAGTCGCGCCATCCGCCAGCATGGCTTCCGCTTTTGAAATAAGGTCAGTCTCACTCACTCGGCTGCCACTGTAAAACGAATCCGGGGTTACATTCAATATTCCCATCACGATGGGTTGTTCTATCGTGAGTATCCTCCCCTTACAATTCAACGTGAACATGTGTTGCTTTCAATTATCTTGCATAATTAATAAAATCGATCTGATTTGATGGAGACAATTCACCAATACAATGCGGCGGTAGAAAAATGCAAGGACGTATTCCTGAAAAAGACCAAAGACTATGGCACCTCCTGGAGAGTGCTCCGTACCATTTCAGTGGTGGACCAAATTTTCATTAAAGCACTCCGCATTCGCACCATCCAGGAAAAGCAGGCCCAGATGATCGGCGATAGCATCAGCAGCGAATTCGCCGGTATTGTAAATTACGGGGTGATCGGGTTGATACAGCTCGAACTGGAAAAACCGGGAGTGGAAGACCTGCCGGTAGACCGGGTTTCTGATCTATACGATCAGCACATCGGCAAGGTGCGTGACCTGATGCTGGAAAAGAACCATGACTACGGCGAGGCCTGGCGCGATATGAGCCAGGAGAGCTTCGCGGACCTGGTACTGGTAAAATTGCTGCGGATCCGGCAGATACTGGCTAATGATGGCAAAACGATCATCAGCGAAGGCATCGATGCCAATATCCACGACATCATCAACTACGCTGTTTTTGCCCTGGTATTGATCGAAGAAGGAAAACACGCGTCATGACATTTTGAATAAACTCGATTCCCCATGAAAGTATTGCTCACGATCACCCGGATTATTGTTGGCGTGCTTTTCATCTTCTCGGGCCTGGTAAAGGCCAACGACCCTCAAGGTCTCAGTTATAAAATGCACGAATATTTCGAAGCATGGAATATGGCTGCGCTCAATGATTACGCCCTTGCATTAGCGCTCGTGATGAATGTATTCGAGATTGTCGCCGGTATCGCCATCCTGCTGGGCTGGCGGGTAAAATTGTTCACCTGGCTACTGCTTTTGCTCATCATATTCTTCACCTTTCTCACGGGATACGCCGCATTCTCCGGTAAGATAGCCGCCTGTGGATGTTTTGGTGACTGCATCCCGCTCAAACCCATTGAGTCGTTTTGGAAGGACGTTATCCTGCTCGTGTTGATCGTTTTCCTGCTCATCAACCACCAGCGCATCCGTCCCCTCGTAACACCGAAGATCGCCGTCGTCTCCCTGGCGCTTGCCACATTGATCGTTTCGGTAATGCAATGGTATGTACTGGAGCATTTGCCGTTCGTCGACTGCCTTCCCTATAAAAAAGGAAATGACCTCGTGGAACAAATGAAAATGCCACCCGGCTATATCGCGGATGAATATGCCTATACTTTCAAATATAAAAGAGATGGAAAGGAGTTTGAGTTCACGCAGGACAGCATCCCTGATGATGTGGATGAAAACTATGAGTTCGTTGGTCGCGGCCAGAAACTCATCCGGAAAGGGAATGACCTGAAACCTAAGATCACCGACTTCACCCTGAAGACATTATCTGGAACCGATACCACCCAGGCAATCCTTACCCAACCGGGCAAATACATACTGATGTTTGCCCAGGTCGTCCTTGATAAGCCACAGCGGTATGATCAAACATTATGGCGGGAATTCCGGGAAAGGAATATTCCGTTCTTCATAGTGACGGCCGATCCTGAAAGCGCGAGGTTGAAGTTCGGACCTGGTTATACAGTGCTGAGCTGTGATGCTACTGTCATAAAAACGGCGGCAAGAGCCAATCCTACGTATTTTGTAATACAGGGAGGAAAGGTATTAGGCAAGGAAAGTTATGCGCGGACCGAGGAAATCCTCCAAAGCTTGAAGTGAAGGCAATTCCCTAATTTCAAATCTCAAATCTCAAATCAAGGAATTGCTCCGCTTTATCACACGCAAACTCATGTATGGCTTACTGGTGCTGGTAGGCGTGGTGATCGTTGTCTTTTTCTTATTCCAGGGCTTTGGTGACCCGGCACGTCTCGTCATCGGTCAGACCGGTGACAGTGCCACCATCAGGAACATTCGCAAAGAACTGGCCCTGGACGAACCGAAATGGAAACAATTCGTTTTATACCTCAACGATGTCTCACCACTGGCGGTCCACACTACTGGAGAGATCAAAAGCAAAGAGCTGGAAGGAATATTCATTGGGGGTGATACCAAATTTGCGATCAAACTGCCTTATCTCCGGCGTTCCTACCAGACTAAGAAGAACGTAAGTGAAGTATTACTGGAAGCGTTACCCGGTACCGTGATCCTTGCACTCACCGCCATGCTGTTTGCCACATTGGTCGGCATTTTCCTCGGCGTGGTGGCCGCGGTAAAACAAAATACCTGGATGGATACCTCGGCCATATTCGCCAGTGTCCTCGGTATTTCTGCGCCATCATTTTTTATGGGGATAGTGATTGCTTACCTGTTCGGCTTCGTACTAAGCGACTACACCGGGCTGACAATGACTGGCAGTTTGTATAATATCGACCCGTTTGAAGGAAGAGAGTTACAATTGAAGAACCTCATACTACCTGCCCTCACGCTCGGCATCCGGCCATTGGCCATCATTACGCAACTCACGCGTAGCGCCATGCTGGACGTATTGGAACAGGATTATATCCGCACTGCCTACGCCAAGGGGCTCAGCAAAAGGGTAGTAGTGCTGCGCCATGGCTTGCGCAATGCGCTGAACCCGGTGATAACCGCCATCACAGGGTGGTTCGCCGAACTACTTGCCGGGGCTTTCTTCGTGGAATACATCTTTGGTTGGAAGGGCATAGGCAAGGTTACAGTGGATGCGCTGGAAAAACTGGACTTCCCTGTGGTAATGGGCAGTGTCCTTATTACCGCCACATTTTTTATCATTGTAAACATCCTCGCGGACATCCTGTACGGGGTGGTAGATCCGCGGGTACGCGTTAAGTAGTTACTTGATGATCACCTCGTATATCACTTTCTCGCCCATGAGCTCGTTGATGCGCTCGATGATCTTGGGCTTTTGAAACTGGAGTTCGTTCTTAAGGGGGCCTACTGAAGAATGAATGAAGAGCTTCCCGTTCATGATCTCGATCTTATCCGTGTATCGCGCGACGGTCTTGCCCATCACTTTCTCCCAGACCTCTTCGATCTGAACAGCACGGATGCCGTTCTTCAGCCTGCTCTTTTCCAGGAAACCTTTGATCGCGTCACCAATGTGTAACTGGGCCATACGCAAATATACGGGTGTGTGTTCACCGTTATCAGGGTGACTGTATCCAAAATTCATAATTCTTAATTCCAATTCTTAATTCTTAATCCCCAACTCTATCACCTTGAATCCCACCTTTATATCCGCCAGCTGCTCCGTCAGTCTCGCCCGGTGTGTGTCGGTGATCAATACCTGTCCTTCATTCTCAGCGCAAACCCAATGCAGCAAATTATGCATGCGTTGGGCATCTAACTTTTCGAAAACATCGTCCAGCAACAGGATGGGAGAGAAGCCCTTGTTCTCCCGCAGCACGTCCCACTCTGCGAGTTTTAATGCGAACAGCAGGCTTTTCCTTTGTCCCTGGGAAGCCTGGGAGCGGAACAGGTACTCGCCAATATAAATTTCAAGGTCGTCTTTATGGATGCCCGCACTCGTGCGCTGCAACGCCAGGTCCTTTTGCAGCGTGTGCTGTAAGATCGCTTTCAACGGCGAGGAACTGAGTTGGCTGGTATATTGAATCGCAAGGCCATCCCTCTTCTCTGCGATCTTCTCATAATGCCGCAATACCAGCGGGAGAAAATGCCGCATGAATTCCACCCGTACTTCGTAGATCGTTTGCCCCTTGGACCCCAGCTGATCGTCATATGTGCCGAGTAATGCCTCGTCAGGCTTCGCATTGGACTCGGACGCCTGCTTAAGGAAACTGTTTCGTTGCTGCAATATCTTGTTGTAGGCGATCAGTTGCTGCAGGTATTCCGGGTTCAGCTGGCAAAGTATCGCGTCAATAAAATTTCGCCGCTGCTCACTGCTACCACTAATAAGCTCCACATCATCCGGTGCGATCATCACGCAGGGGAACCGCCCGATGTGCTCGGAAAGCCTGCGGTAAGGCTCGTTATCTGCAAGAAATTCTTTGCGGTTGTTCTCCCGCAGGATACAGGTGACCGTATGAGGTCCATCTTCACGGTCGAATTCGCCATCGATCCGCATGCCCTGCATCCCGTGCGTCACATTCTGCCCGTCCGGCCGGGAAAAATAGCTGCGGGTCAGGCATAGATAATAGATCGCGTCCAGGAGGTTGGTTTTCCCGGTGCCATTATCGCCACAAATACCGATGATCCGTTCATCCAGGTCAAAGCTTTTCGCCTTGTAATTGCGGAACTGCAGCAGTTTCAGCCTGTTTATTCGGAGCATTACTGCAAAGAAACCCAATTTGGTACTATTCCTGTATGCTTACGCCGGAATTATGCTTCATCATCATATGCCAAGGCCCAAGCGCAAATACCTGTATATCCTGGGAGCCCTTATCCTGGTGCTATATGTACTGCCCAATACCGTCAACTTTAGCGAACGGCGTGCTTTCGCCGATGGGCCGCGGATCAAAGAAGCCCGGCACTTATCGCCCGGCGCCACTGATTCGATATCGGTCATCCCAGGCCAGTACTACGAGCGTGGTGATTTTTATAAATATTTCTTCGGCGA
>JAJTCI010000120.1 GCA_021323155.1 Chitinophagaceae bacterium
AAGTTGACGCCAGGCAGCTTGATCTGGAAATCGATACTCATTCTTCCGGAAGCAGGATCGACTGCGATCATACTCACCGTTCCTTTGAAATTTTGTTTGTACGTATTGATCGGAACGTCACCGTTTACATCATCGCCTGGAACGCTGAACCGCGTACCGGCAACAACGTACTCGCTGTTTTCCGTGATGAAAGGCGAGGAGTGGTTACCCGCGCTGTTGGGGATTTCGATGATCTCGTCTGTGCGGAAAGTCGCCAGGCTTATACGCGCGATCCTTGGTGTATTGTTGCCGTTGCCAAATGCCCATCGTCCATCATGCTCGCCTTTAGTAACAGAGAGCGCTATGTGGTGAAGGTCGTCCCAGGGTACAAAACCATGCGAAGTGTTGAGCATCGGTTTGGTTTCTTCGCTGTAACCCCAGCCGTTCTCCGGGAATTGGGAGAATACAGGGATGATGCGGAACAAACGGCCGGAGGGTAAACCATAAACGGCCATCTGGCCGTTAAAGCCGCCGGAAACGATGTTATAGAACTCATCGTATTTGCCCGGGGCCACATAAGCTTTTGCCGCTGCGTCACCGCCCACGGCTGACCCTGCATTTTTTGGTTTGCAGGAGTACATGCTTATAAGCAGCCCGCAGATCGCGGCTGATAATGCTAGTGATCTTCTTTTCATAAATTGGAGGTTAAAAGCTATTGTGAACGGGCAACGAAGAGTGTATCCGTTACCCGTTATAATTATTATTTCACACCATCATTCTTTCTCATGAATTCGTAAACACTGAGTGCTTCGTCATCGGTGAGGTTTTGATTGGGCATTCTAACAAGACATATTTCCAATTGAGCTTGGGCTTCGGGGTCTTTCGCAAGCATTTCTTCGGTATTGGTAATGAAGTTCAGGATCCAGTCTGCGGTTCTCCGCTGGGTAACGCCTGCCCATCCTGGGCCGACCAGTCGCTCAGTCGTTACTTTATGGCAGCTGGCACACTTTACATCATACACTTTGGTCCCTTTATCCGCGAGCGCTGCGTTCAGCTGGGGGCTGACTTGCACATCCTTGAACTTTCCCGCGCCTCGTTTTGCGTCATATGCCGGGTCATCTCCACCAGGCTTCGTACTGGTGTTTTCTGCTGAATTCTCCGCTGCTGGCTTCTCTTCCCCGCCGCAGGCGTAGGCAAAAATTCCGAACGCTGTGATAATGAGTAATTTTTTCATTGTAATTGTTTTTGAGTTTATCTCACAAAGTTTGTTCCCGAACCAGAAGAATTTTGTGCGTTCGATCATAAGACTGCCGTCGCATGCACCGGTTCCGTGGCTAAGGTTGCTCCATAATCGTTTAAAACTGTTACACACATTCAATTAAGTTTTACAGATGTCACGTTTTCTAACAGGTTGGCAGCATTCGTGCTACCGGTATTTCTATACACCTCCATCTTCAGGATTACATAGCCAACCTGGGCGCAAAGAAGGCAATGGTTGGTGTTTTAAGAGGTGATCTTCGTCAGGTTTTTGGCTGCAGTTTGTCATTTGCCAGCCCATGGGTGCATGGTAGTTTTGGGCACATTCACAACCAAGCATGATCGACACCGATATTCTTCTTACGTATGGCGGCACTTATAAAAAAGTGCAGAAAGGAGAAGTTATCTTCCGGGAGGGTGGTAGCGCGTTGTTTTATCACCAGCTGGTGGAGGGGCGTGTTCGTTGGATCAACGTGGATGACGACGGGCGCGAGATCATCCAGCACATCATCGAACCAGGCGAATGCTTTGGTGAATTACCCCTGTTCGATACCGAACCTTATGCAGCCAGCGCGGTAGCGGATGAAGAGTGCCTGCTGATCAGGCTGCACCATTCAACGTTTGGTCAACTATTGAAAGACCAGCCGACCGTCATGGCAGCGTTTACCCGTTTGTTATCGCAGCGGCTGCGCTTCAAATTCATGTTGGTGAAAGAGCTTTCGAGTTACTCACCGGGCCACCGGATCATCGCCCTCATCAATTACATGAAGAAGAACAAGATCAACATGTGCCCCAAATGCAATAAGTTATTACTCACCCGCCAGCAGCTGGCGAATATGACCGGCCTTCGCGTGGAAACTGTGATCCGCGCCATCAAGGAGCTGGAGGAAAAGAAGTTTCTCTCTATACAAAAAGGCAAGGTCTATTGCTGATGTGACTCAAATCACAGCATGATGCGTGTTATTGTAATTCTTTTGCGGAAATTAGCGCAATGAACAGTCCCCTGTATCGCTGGATCCGTATTTCATTGATCAACCTGCTGATCGTTTCAATTCTCGGAATACTGATGCGGTATAAGATCGCGTTCTCTTTTCCTTTCCTGCAACAGAAGTTTATCCTGCACGCGCATTCTCATTTCGCGTTTGCGGGATGGATCACGCAGGTACTGATGGCGTTGATGGTGGCCGAGCTTGCACGGCAGGATAAAGGCGCGTTTACCAGGTACCGGCCCTTGCTTTATGCGAACCTGTTCACCGCTTACGGTATGTTGTTCTCGTTTCCCGCCCAGGGTTATGGCGTGGTGTCGATCACATTCTCGACGCTGAATATATTGACCGGTTACTGGTTTGCATTGAAGTACTGGCGAAGCCTGGATAAATTAACGGTACGACACCCCGGTCGATCCTGGTTTAGGGCGGCGCTTGTGTTCAATGTCATCGGTTCACTCGGCGCATTCAGTCTCGCTTATATGATGGCCACGAAGAACCTGCACCAGAACTGGTATCTCGCCGCCGTATATTTTTTCCTGCACTTCCAGTATAATGGATGGTTCTTCTTTGCATGCATGGGACTCTTCACCGGGAAGCTTTCACGGCAGAGACTTAATATTAGGTTTATGCGGCCGGTGTTCCTTCTATTTGCCATTGCCTGTATCCCCGCCTATTTTCTTTCGGCGCTCTGGCTGCCGATACCGGTGATCGTGTACGTGCTGGTGATCCTGGCTGCAATCGCGCAGGTGATTGGCGGCGTCATGTTGTTCAGGGGCATCAATAAACAACAGGCACTGCTTCACAGTGGGCCGCGCGGCGGCAACTGGCTGATGATGCTGGCGGGCTGGGCATTCGCGATAAAGTTGCTGTTGCAGTTGGGTTCGACGATCCCCGAGTTGAGTGACCTTGCTTTTGGTTTCAGACCTATCGTCATCGGTTACCTGCACCTGGTGTTGCTGGGCGTCATCACCCTGTTCATTCTTGGCTTCATACTTTCCGAAGTAAAGCTTATCCGGCACCGTGCTGCTATTAAATGGGCGGTTTATATATTCACTGCCGGGGTGGTGCTAAATGAGATGTTCCTGATGATACAAGGCGTGTATGGTCTGAGCTACGAGAGTATCCCCTATATGGACGTGATGTTGCTTTCAGCGGGTGTGGTAATGTTTCTCGGTCTCCTGCTATTGTGCACCAGCCTGCGAAGGGATCATGGCAATCCCAGTGCTGATATTGATTCCATTCCAACTTCCAACCCATGACAACGAAAGAGCAGGTGATCGATGCGCTGAAAACCATTTATGATCCCGAGATACCGGTGAACATCTATGACCTCGGTCTTGTGTATGATGTGCTGGTGACAAATGAGAAAGTAAAGATCATCATGACGCTCACCACGGCTACCTGCCCCGCCGCTGCATTCATGCCGGAACAGGTTTGCTCGGCGGTGATGGAGGCCTGCCACGTAAAGGATGTAGAGGTGGAGATCACCTTTACGCCCAAGTGGACGAAAGACCGGATGAGCGAGCGCGCGCGAACAGAGCTAGGTTTTTGAAAGTCGCTTTATTCGCCACCTTTCCAGCACGATGGTTACCGCTATCGTCAGGAAGAATAAGATCATGACCGTTCCATTCGTTAACCCTGCGGCTTTTCTCAGCGATATGTTTCCATTAATGTCCGCTATAACCCGCGTTATCAACGACAATTGCAACAAAACAAACCAGGCGTAGAGTATTGGCCTGTAGATCTTCAACGGCTTCTTCATTAAAGCAGGAAGAATGATAGGCGCGTGCGAAAAGATCATGGAGAAGACAAAGCCGATAAAAAAGCTGTGAAGCACCGCGTCGTAGCCAAGGCTTAATTGTTCTTCAATGGCGATGAGCACAGCGGTAGCCACCAGCCATCCATAACCGGTAATCAGCAGGGTGGCTGAATAGCGATGCTGTCCTTTGACCTTTATCGAACGGAAAGCCATATCGTATTTCAGCAACCACGCGGCGGTCGCCATCAACGCCAGTGCGAAGACCAGTTTGCCATTCAAATGAAACGGGATGAGTGCGGAAAGCAAAGCCACCGACAAGACAGCGATGAGCAGTTTCTTTTTTGCAGCGGACACCGGGAGGAATGCGGTCAGCTCGAGCCTTTCCGCGACGATGGTGAATAATAAGAAGAGCATCCACCAGGTGACTGCTGCCGGGTAGAGAGCGGTCCGGTATAACAACACATTGCCCGTGAGCAGGCAGAACGCTGCCGCGAAGAATACATAATAATAGAGTTCCTTATATCGATGAATAAAATGCCCGCACATCACGAGGAAGCCGAGGCTGCAGGCGATGTTGATCAACTGCGCGATGTCATGCCGCCCGGCCATCACCGCAGCGATACTCAGCGCGTTTACCATCGGTAACAACAGGATGATCTTGCTGCGAAAGGTCACCGCCCGCTCGAGAAATATCAGCGACGCCAGGAAGCTATTCACCATCAGTGCGCCATGTGCCGCCGCTGCACCCGGAACAGGCAGGTGGATCCCCATGCGCTCCCACCCGCCAAAGATGGCGGCAAGCAGTGACCCGACGATCAAAGGCAATACGTAAGCGGTTTTCATCGGTATCAAAAATAAATGTCCCGCGGCAGCGGGACATTGTTATTAGTGTTCATAGGCATTATTTCCTAAGTTCTTTTTCAATGGCCAACGCCTTCGGGAAAAGCAGGTTGTTCTCCAGGTGAATGTGCTGGTGCAGGTCCTCGTCCAGCTCTTTTAATTTCTTAAAGAGGAACTGGTAACTGTTGCATGCGTTTTCGGGAGGGGTGTATCCATTGGTGAGGCGGCTCATCTTCTCCAGTATATCACCTGCTGCCTCATGATCGCTTTCCATGATCTGGATGGGCTCGGTCAGTGAGGGTTGCTGACTGAGTTGTTCCATGTTGCCCGAGTTCCTGGCAGTCACCAGCGCTTTGACGAACGGGAACACCACTCGCTCTTCTTTCATGAAATGCGTGTTCAGTTCCTGTACAAGGGTTCGGTAAAGTGACCGGAGTTCGTGCAGATCATTATGCGGGCCCCCATGATGCTCCGCCACTTTTTCCATCAGCCCTGTTATGGTTGGTTCTTCCGTATAATAATATTTGTGGTGCTGGTTGTAGATGTAATCAGCCAGGAAGTCCGCATCCCATTTGTTGAAATCGAATGCGGGCGCAGGTGCCTGTACGGTATTACCCAGGTCGGCTTCCACCGCTTCGAAATCCAGGCCCTTTTCACGGCATACTTCCCTGAGCGTCTTCTTACCGCCGCAGCAGAAGTCGATACCGTATTTCTTAAATACCTCCGCTTTGCGCAGGTCTTTCGCGGCGATCTCGCCGATGGTCTCACCTTTGGCCGCATCGTTCTTCCGGATCTCTACATCCCACCAATCGGGTCCTTTCTGCAGGTAGGTCCAGGAAAACACGTTACCTCTTTCTCCGATCAGTTGGTAATACAGTGGCTTTGGATCGTGGTCATTGTGAATGCGGAATGCCTCGCCCGGCTGCAATTCGTCGAAGTGCCGGAAGATAGTGGGGTGTTTTAGTTTTGGTTCGATCAGGGTGACGTTCAATTCGAATAACCCCTCTTCGGTAATACGGCCTTTTGCCGGTGATAGTGTATCTGTATTCATTGATGATTTATTTGAACACAAAACTATCGACCGGTCATTGCCCGTTTTATGATGCTACGCAGGATTGGGAAGGGATATTTATTTTATGAGGACGTTAACCTGGCTTGGCCACCGGGGTCGCCACTCGCCAGACCCCGGTGTGACATTCGGTATTCACCAGACCCTGGCGAGACAGTCGGCCGTCAAACAGGGTCTGGCTTTCGTCATGTTAAAGGAGAGAAGAATGTTATTGCCGACCCTGTTGGCTCGAATGGAGCTGCTAATACTTCACCTCTTTGTCTATCTCCAAATCCAAATGGCATTTATTGCATTTGTCCACCAATATGACGTACTGCGCCCGCGCTTTGGCTGTATCGTTATCGTCAAAAGCGGACTCCAGTTCAGAAAGCGGTTTATCGAGCAGCCTCTTTTTATAATAAGCGAATGGCTTGTCCATCCGGTGGTGTTCGGTGATGGTAGCGGCCACTGTTCTAAGCGTACTGTCCATCCCGTCGAGCAGCCACCTGGAATCTTCGAGCCTGCAGGCGCGGATACCTTCACCCAGGTTCTCCTGGTAAGCCTTCAGGTCCATCATCGACTGCTCCAGGTCTTTCATGTTCTTCACGGGCTCAGGACTGCATGAAAGCAGGAAGCAAAGAGTGGATATCGCGGTGATCGCTTTCATCCTTGTAAAGGTAGAAATTCAACGATAATGGATCGGTTGGTAGGCGGCGCGCAGGAACATGAATACACCGTAGCAGATCAGCCCCGCGGCGATCACTCCAAGCAAGACCGACCCATAGGATTGCTCAAGCCATGAAAACGCCTCTTCGCTTCCGCCGGCTTCTTTTGGGTTGGCATGCAGTGCTGCCCTGGTAAACAACCACCCGATGATCAACCAGACAACTCCCCGCGCCGTGTAACCAGCAACGCCCAGCGTACTCACCCAACCCGCGGTGTCTTTGTGCAAAGCCTCCTGTACATACTTGCGGTATTTGCCACTAACGGCCCGGTAGATCTGGTACAACCCGATGCCGATCATGATGGCCGCGACGATGCCCACGAGCCATTGCCCGTAAGGCTGATCGAGCAATCGCTGCGTCCATCCCTGTTTTTCGTCACCACCGGAACCGGTCGAAGTAAAGAATCTTTTTATCGCATAATAGGCAAGACCTGCGTAGATCAACCCGCTGAAGAAATACCCGAAGCGCTTCGAGGCTCCTTTTTTACCCGAACCTTTGTGTTCGGTGTCCTTAAAAGCCTGTATCCATCGCCAGAGTGTATAGCAGGCGAGCCCAAGTCCCGTTGCCAGTAACAATATCCTGCCGAAGGGTTGTTCTTCGATAAAAGAGAAC
>JAJTCI010000121.1 GCA_021323155.1 Chitinophagaceae bacterium
GGAACGCTGCACCATGAAGTGGCTGTTGTTTTGCTCGGTCATGGTACCCCAGTCAAGCGCTACCCTGTCTGAATGTTTTCTGGCTTTCAACGCGGTGAACTGCACCGGGAACGTACCCGTTACATTCACGGTAACACTATTCTTACTAAGGTCAGCACAGAACGTAGACGGGTTAGCGATCATCTGGCTCTTCAACGCCGCGAAGCTTCCGCCGACGAACGTGTTCAGATTGGAGATGCTGCTGGAATAAGATAACCCGTAAACAGTATACTGCCCGGCCGGGTAGATGCTCATGTTGGTGAGATCGGGATTGCCGATCGCTACGATCTTACCGGTTGCATTGTTTACTACAACGTAGGTATAGTTAAAGCCGCCGCCCGGGTTCGTATACGTTGATCCCACTAACGATGTACCTGGTCCTGTTATCGTCATCGCGTAACTGGCCGGCAGGCTGGCTGGGGTGGTGGCGCTGAACGTACCAATAGTGAGCACATAAGTATTCCCGGCTGTAAGCGTAGCTGCTACAGATGCATTCAGCGTTACCGCGCCGGAACCAGGCCATGTTCCGCTGGAGGTAATGAAGTTTGTACAGGTTGAGCTGTTACTGAAAGAAGTCGTGTACAGGTTGGCTACAAGGCCTGCCCCGGTATTGAAGGTAAATGTATAGGACCCTGTAGTCGTCACCGAAAACGTATACGCATCATACCGGTACTGGTTACCGGCCTGCTGGCAACTGCTCGTCGCCGTGTTACGGAAAGTAAGGTTGGTATACAGGTCATCGGTAGTGATCGTTCCGCTTGGATTAAAGCTGCCATACTGTGGGCTGAGTGCTAAATTCAATGGCGCGCTCCCGCGAAAAGCGGTTACGTTACTCGACGGCGAAATGGTGGCGCCTTCTGCTACGCACGAGCTGGTGACCGTGATATTGGCATCGTTGATATCGAAGAAAATTTTGCCGACCGCTTTCACCATCACCCGTCCACGTGTTGTTTTCAACGCTGGAATGATGATCGATTCACTGCCATCATTCGGTGTGGAAGAAACAAGCACATAAGGAAACGTAAGGCCCCCGTCGGTAGAGAAAAGTATCGACACATTGGCGGCGCTGATTGGTGCGAGGTTCGTGGAAGCAACGTTCCAGGTGATAAACGCGGTATTTGTTCCATTGGCTGTCCAGGTCTCCGGCCCCCACTGCGAACTCACATCGAACGGACCCGCGGATCCGCTTACCGTTACCACCACGTCATCCGAGCATACGCCTCCGCCATTGGGGCGGTTGTCACGCGCCGTAAGGCGGAAGTTCAGCGTCTGCGCCGAAGAGGGCAATATCTCGCCGATCGTGGTGGTTTGAGTAGCCAGGTCCGACATACGTGGAAAATATCTTTCTGGTGTTACGGTAGGATTGAATGACCTGAAGAAAGGCTTGCTGCCGGAGTTCCAGTTTCCTGCAACGCCTGCGTCAATCTCCTCCCAGCTATAGGTGAGTACTTCGCTGTTATTCGCGTCTGTTGCGGAACCGGTAAGTACAAACGGCGTGGAGAAAGGGACCACGTGATCCGCGCCACCGCTTACCACCGGCACGCTATTACCCGTGCTGGTTGCAGTGCCGCAGGTGCTGCCCGCGCCTGAAGTAATATAAACGCCGATCTGGTTTTGACTGATGGCATGGAAATAAGGAATGCTATGGGGTGCAAGGTCGTTGGATGCGCCGCAGATGCCCGCGTAACCCATGATGGTGATACCGCTACCCGGCTCAACTGCAGTGGACGCGCTTCGGTTGCCGCCGCCACAGTTAACAGTAGTGGCGTTGAACGTATGGCTCGCGCCAAACTGGTGACCAATCTCGTGTGCCACGAAGTCTACGTCATAGGCATCCCCCGTAGGCAACGTACTTCCGGTCACACCTCTTGCTTTTGATCCACCGATACACACCGAGGGTGACTGAGCGAGCCCACCCGCACCCGTACTGAAGGTATGCCCAATGTCGTAGTTGGCGCTGGTGATATTAGCGTCAATAACTGTCTGGCTTTCGTTGATCAGCACGTCAGCGTCATTGTTGCCGGTAAAAGGATCGCTGCCGGAATTGGTGAAAAGGATCGAGGTATTATTTGCGATCAACGTCAACCGGACGGAAAGGTCTCTTTCATAGATTCCGTTCACCCGGTTCACCGTTGTAAGGATAACATTATTGGCTGCCGCTGCGGTTGCGGCGCCCACAGCCGTGGCATACTCGCCGGTACAGGCCACCGCCAGGCGGTAGGTCCGAAGGTTGCTGCCAAGGCAAACACCCGCCTGCGTGCGACTTGCCAGGCCACTCAGGTTGGCGATCTGCTCTTCCAATACACCCACCTCGACATGTTGCCTGTACGGCAGGTTTTTCTTGTAATAAGACATGTACTGTGTCTTTTCACCCTGCACATACGGGTCGATATAGACCGCGTCGGACACTGACGAAAGCACCTGCACATGTAAACCGTAGCTGGTCCAGTCCATCTTTAATGTAGCGGTCGCGTCGTCGATCCCTCTTCCGCTAAACGTCTTTATATAAGGGAATTGAGCCTGCAGGCCCGGCTCCATCATGGGCGAATTCACAACCGCGAATCTGGCCGTAGTGCCATCAGGCATCGGCAACGCGATCACAAGAGGAGTATTGGCGGCCAAGGTAAATTCCTTAGGCGCTGTCTCCAATAACGCCAGCAAGCCCACCGTATCCAACTTAAGTGCCCGGAATGCTACCGGCGAAATAAGTTTTTTCTCAGATTCGTTCCTCACGAAGCTGCTCTCCGGCACCGCCTCCCACAAATTGGTTTGGGCAAGCAGTCCGGTGGTCGCAAACGTTGACAGGATCAACAATGCGGTGCGTAAAAGTTTTGGCATAAAAAGGTTTTGAAAAGAAGCTAAAAATAGGAAATATCAGGGAACGAAAACGCCGGGAGATCAATTCCCCCGGCGTTTCTATTGATTTTATCGATAGTCTTTACTCGGCCTCGGCCACCACTTCTTTCACCTCGGGTATCATGCGCTTCATCATTCCCTCGATCCCGGCTTTCAGGGTGATCATAGAAGAAGGACAACCGCTGCAACTTCCCTGCAGCATCAGGTTTACCACCCCGTCTTCATAACTCTTGAACTGGATGGCGCCACCGTCCATCTCCACCGCCGGCTTCACATAATTGTCAAGCAGCTCCTTGATTCGCTTTACGATGTCATTGTCATCGGCGCTCACCACGTTCGTGGCCTCGGTTTTCATCGCCGCCACCTCTTCCTCGTTCACCACGGCCTTGCCTTCCTCCAGGTAATCCTTCAGGAATTGCTTGATCGTGGGGATCACGTCGTGCCAGTCATCCGTGTCCGCGGTCTTGGTAAGGGTGACGAAGTTGCTGGCGATAAAAACACTCTTTATGAAGGGGAAACTGAATAACTCTTTGGCTAATGGCGAAGGGCCCGCAACCGTCTCATCCGGGAAATCGATGCTTTTGCCCGGGTATAAAAGCTTGTTAGCCACGAACTTCATCGTTTCCGGGTTCGGGGTCATCTCTGTATAGATGCTGATAACGGGATTGCCTGTTTTGATCATATCTCCACTGTTTATAGGGCAAAAATAGCCAATTGTCCAGTGGAATTTATAAAGCGAATTGTTAACCGGGACGATATTTCGTTTATCGAAAACCCGGTCCGGTATTGACGCGCAGTACCTTAGCACTCAGCGCCTATAGCCTGAACCCCATACCCACCGTAACGTAAAACAGGTTTCCACCTCTTTCCGAAAGGTCCGGGCGGTCTTTGATAACGATAAGGTTTTGCGGTATTACGAAGGAAGGGATCACATACGCGTTCAATTTGCCCACCACGAGCACCACCGGGGCCGAAAACTCGTAAGCCAGTATCGTGAACTGCTTTACTTCCTCGGTCCTTTGCTGGGTGACTGGTATGCCCAGTACGTTCTCTTTCTGTATATGCGTGTTGGAAAATTGCTGCGTACCCGCATACACCGTTGCCGAAGGCATGGCGGCGATCGCGGATTTCTTCCATTTATTGATCTTCTTTACAAACAGGTGGTCGATCCCGGCGGTCACCCCGATATCTGTCTGGTCGCTGAACTTCAGGTCGGCACCCCCATTCACGTTTACATACTTATTCTTATAGGTGAGATTAACGCCCGTTTGTGCCTGCAATGCGGACTGCACCAGCAGGCTCTGGTCCTGGTAAATGAATTTGGAAACAAACACGTTTCCTTCGAAGTGCTTTTTCTCCGGGAACTTATAACCGGCTTCGACCGACGCGCCCATATAAGTAAGCGGGGTAGTGGCATTTTGCACGAACACCGCGGTGCCCTGCGCATAGATGCCGTTCTTAAACTCATAACCCAGCACGGGGAACACGCCGCTGCTCTTCATGCTGTCTACCCGGCCGAAATAATGCAATGCCGATTGGTAGTTGATGCTGCCCGAGAAAATATTCTTCTTCACCACGCTGTCCGTTTTCACCGAGTCGGTAACCGCTCCCTGGGCCGCTCCCAGGAAGGGCATCATCATTACCACCGCGGAAAAAAATTGCTTCTTCATAAGTGTTGTTTATAAAAAGGAGCTGCAATAATTCATTGCAACTCCTTTTGAACCTAAGCCCCGATTATTGTTTGCCTGCCTGTACTTTTCCTTTCGCTTCAACTTTACCTTCAGCATTTACCGCTGGCTTTACTTCTTTCGCCTTGTCCTTCACTTCGCCTGCTTTTTCCTTGGCTTTGTCTTTTACTTCTACTGCTTTTTCTTTTGCCTTGTCTTTAACTTCTTTGCCACTCGCGTTCGCCGCGGTCGTATTGCCTACCCCTGCCTGTCCTTTAGTGCTTACGCCATTCGCGTCTACAGTGGTCTCGCCTGATCCGCTGGCTTCCGTTTTATTGCTGATGTTCAATCCTGGCTTTACATTCCTTCTTTCCTCTTTCGCTTTCTCCTTTATCGCCTGTGCTTCTGTTACTACTTCCTGCTTTACTTCGTCTGCCTTTCCTTTAGCTTCTTTCCCGCTGGCGTCAACCTTTGCTTCTGCTTTTACTTCGCTATTTGAATTTGCATTCGCTGAACCGTTGCCCGTAGTTGCCTCTGTAGCTGAACCGGCTCCAACTGTAGCGCTTGCGCCTGCTTTTACATTTGCTTTCTTGGTTGCATTCACTGCGGCGTTCGTAGTGCTTTTTACTGCGCCGGTGGCTGCCTTAGTGCTGGCCTTTACCGCGCCCGTAGCTGCCTTTGTTGCATTGCTCGCCGCACTGGTGACCTTCGTGGTATTCACCGTGGTTTTTGTTGCTGCGTTTACTGTGCCGCCGATATTCACCTGGGCGTTAACTGCTGAAATAACAAACATCGCGATCGTTGCGGTGGCCGCATTCCTGATAAGTGGTTTCATAGATTTCTTGGCTTTAAAATTTGAGTCCTGATGATTAACGCGGGCATAAAACCGAAAACTATGCCAAAGGAATTTTTAAGGTGCCGTGCATAGTGCAAGACAACTGGTAAGCTTAAGTATTTCAATCAATTAAAATTGTCTGAAATTAATTTCGACCATTCCTTACTACCTTCCGTTTTCATGCGAAAGAGCCGATACCTTAATTTTTTACTGCCTGCTTTTAATACTGGCAGGACCAAAGAACTCTTTGTTAACCCAACGGTGATGCCAGTACGCGCTGACAGCGCGCAAACGCATATCCAGGTATTCGAATACGATCAAAACCACCTGGACGTACTGGAGCCTGTTACAGTGGAAGAGATCTTCCAGTTCAAACACACCAGCCGGGTTAGCTGGATCAACATCGGCGGAATACGCAAAGCCGATGTTGAACTGATCTGCGCCCACTTCGGTATACACGGGCTGCTGGTGGAAGACATCCTCAGCGTGGAACAACGTCCGAAAATGGACGAAATAGACAACGTCTTATTCTGCCTGCTGAACATGCTGTACTTCAACCAGCAAAAGGTTTGCGTGGAAACGGAACAAACAAGCATCATCCTCGGCCAGAACTTCGTGATCTCCTTCCAGGATGATGCGGAACGCGACCTTTTTAACCCGATCAGGGAGAAACTTAAATCACCCACCAGTAAACTACGCAACAGCGGGCCAGATTACCTCTGCTATATGTTGCTGGATACGATCGTGGATCATTATTATGAAGTAATGGAATTGCTGGGCGAAAGAATGGAAGCATTGGAAGAAGAGATCATTCGCAAAAGCAATACGCGCTCGCTTGGTAAGATCAACAGCCTGCGAAAAGAACTGATCGTACTGAAACGGAATGTTACGCCGGTAAAGGATATGATCAATGGCATCGTAAAAAGTGAATCTGAGCTGATCGACGAGCGCACGACGAAATATTTTAAAGACGTACAGGATCACATACTCCAGGCCGCGGACCTCGCAGATAACTACCGCGATATGATGATGAACCTCCAGGATCTGTACCTGAGCAATGTGAACCTGAAGACAAATGAAGTGATGAAGGTGATCGCCATCGTCACCTGCCTACTGGCGCCCGCCACGGTGATTGGTGGTATCTTCGGGATGAACTTCGATGTGATCCCTTACGCCCACCAGGAATGGGGCTTCTTCCTGGCGGTAGGCTTGATGCTGGTGGTTCCGCTGATTATGTTATGGGTATTCCGCCACCGGGGTTGGTTCTAATCCAATATGGTTTGTTTAGGTGGGATGCTCATCTCTCCTTAGCGCACTAATTCGAAATGTTCAAAAGACATCTGGATATATACACCCAGTTCAAGGTCATTTACACCCAGCACGAATTCATACGCAGGCCGGTATAATAACATGAAACTATCCAACGCAACACCCTGCAACCCGGTAAGCCGCGTTATATACCGCTTGCTGAATCGCTTATCAACATATTTATCCTGCTCTTCCTGCAACAACCGCTTTTGAAACGCCAGCATCTGGCGGTTCTTCCTGAACTGGAACATCTGGATCAGCGCCTGCAGATCGAACGCTACGCCCACACCGCCCGGCGTGAAGCCAACGGTGGTGGCACGTTTTAATGTTGGCTTTTTATAGTTGAAGATTTTCGCGTAGTCTTTCCTGTTTTGTATAGAGTCGATCAGGTAATTCCTGTTTTTAACGGTAACACCCGGCAACTCTGTAGCCACCACGTGAATGGAAATTTCGAAACTGAGGTGATCCCTGGTAAGAAAAATAGATGGAGTCCGAATCCCCCGCATTAATAGAGAACCTGCCCGCGGAATCTGTTATCGCACCCCTGCCCCCCGTAGTAAGAACCGCCACCGATTCAAGCGGCGCCCTTTTACTCACGTCAAACACGCGTCCCTGTACAAGGACCTGCGTATAACCGGTGGTTGCAATAACAGTTAAAAGCAGTAAGATAAGAATTGGCCGCATCTGGATGTATGAATGTACCAAACCCCGGCAACAACCGGGATGCCCGCGGCTTTATTAACAAGCATTTTTGAAACGCTTATCGCTTTTTGTAGATAGGGACAGTGCTGCAGGGCTCGCCATACATGATACTTTTAGCGAAAGGCCTTAACCGTGCCGTCACCTCCATATATGCCGAGTCAGGGATCGCCACCTCGCCGCATCCTTTCACCACTACCCGCTTATCCGCGTATTCGTTCGGGTCCATATTGGATAGATTGCGTGAAAGGATCGTTTGAACAAGTGTTTTCTCATCACCAAACACTATTTCCTTCGCCACCGGTTGCAGGTAGGTAGCCACCAGCATATAAGCCCATACCGGTATCACCGCGTCTGCCGAGCAGGTCACCGCCACGTTCTTGCCGCGGTACTGTTCCCAGTCCAGTCCCTGGAGCGCCGTGCGGAAATCCTTTTCTTTCAGGATCAACCCCATGAACAAGTGATCCTTCATATCGAATACCGCAATCTCTCCCCTGGGATAGAACTGCTCAAGATCCAGCGTAATAAGACTACTCTCCGAAACCCGGTTGACGATCTCTTCCATGGGCCAAAATTACAAAAAAGAAGGCCCGTGAGCTGTTAACAGGTTGCAAGTTGCAGGTTACAGGTTGCAGGTTACAGGTTGCGGGTTGCACCCGCCCCAATCAATTTGGTCGGGCAGGGGTTGCGGTTTGGCCCCCCTTTCTGATTTGTTTCTATCCGCAGCGGGTCAAGACGCAATGAAGACCGAGGGAAGGTGGAATGAGAACGGGGACCGGACAGGCGCCGGAGTGGGTATCGTATGGGCCTCCCTTGAAGGTCACCCGAGGTTAGCCCGAGGCTAACCCGAGACTAACCCGAGGCTGAGGCCTGGTTCCGGGGGGCCCGGGTGGGGAGACCGAGCAGTTAAAATTGCACCTGGGCTGCCTGCGAAGGTGGCGAAGCCCCCTCCTCACCCGACAGGGAACCAAAAAAAATCCCGCCTTGCGGGCGGGATAATATTGTAGTGCCTAATCTTACCAATTAATAGAACTCATGTCGGTAATCCTTGATCGTAGCGATCTTCTTCAATGCGTTCAGCGATTCATATCCGCTGCGGCTTCTAAGCTGCCCCTCCAGTGTCTTACGCAGGTCTTCTGCGGAACCACCGGATGGCCGTGCGCCCTGTGCCTCTGGCCTGGCCGCGAATACACCCGTAGCACCGGCGATAGGCGCCGTCACCTTATTAACCATAGACCGGTTGAATGCCACACCCACTAATTTAGGTTCCATTCCCATCGGCGCCACGAAAGAAGAGCTGAAAGAAAGACTGTCTGCACGGGCGATAGGATAACCTGCCGATTGCGCATAGCTCTCCAGGTTGTCACCTTTGAATTTCTGCTCGATGATCTGCTTTGCTTTCTTCTCATTACGGATCAGGTGCTCTACCATGGGTCTTGCCTTCGTCGGGTTCATCAATCCTTTTTCCTGCACGTTGGTCACCATTGGTATGATGAACTTTTCTTTTAGATCGAATACCTTGTCCGATACATCGCCTGGCTCGTTGTCATATACCCATCTCACCAGTTCGCGGCTTTCACCAAGCCCCTGGATCTCGAAATCGTTCCTGCGGATCTCTGCAGACTGGAAAGATTGCTTCTTGAATTTGTCCAGGTTGGCCGTGTATTCGTTCTGGTTACGGCTGCTGCCTGCGAATTGTTGTGCCTGAGACATCGCCTCGTCCACCGTTGCGGAGCTGGGTTGGATCGGCTTTGCCAGGTAAGCTACCTGGTAGTTAGGTTTTGGGTTCTTATGCTCCAGCACTTCTATATAATGGTATCCGAAACTGGTCTTTACAACCTTCTTGTCCCCCGGCCTTCCGTCGGTAAGGATGAATTTCGCGAACTCCGGCGCGAATCCCGGGCCCTGGATCTGTGAAGTAGGGAAGGTCATCACACCTTTATCTTTCCCGGCTACATCATCGGTGCTGTATTGCGCTTCCAGCGCGTCGAAACTGGCGCCACCCCTGATAGCGGCCGCTACACTGTCAGCCTTTGCCTTCGCGATACTGTCAGGCAATAATGGATTACCCTGCCTGTCTGATGTACCTAATAATATGTGGCGGCATTTGACTGAATCCGGGAGACTACGCTGCCCGGTGATCTTCGCAAGCACATAAAGACCCGACTCTACGAAAGGTCCGTAAACCGAGCCGATCGGCTGTTTTACCAGCGTGTCTTTAAAGCTGCTCTGGATCGCGTCTTTACTGTTATAGGTAGAATCGAAACTCGCAACGGAACCCGCGCGTTCAAGGAAAGAACGCATGTCACTGCCAGTCGCTGTCGCGAATTCGTCGCGGTGCAGCATCACCTGCTGTAGCGCATCGGCTGAATCCTTCGCGCTCGGCACAAGATCAAAGCTTACATAGGAGATATTCCTGGTTTCCTCATCCACCCTGTACTGCGATTCGTATTTCTTTACATATGCTTTGATCTCGTCGTCGGTTACTTTAAAAAGTGAGTCAGCCAAAGAACTGTAAGGAACATGCACATAAGCTACGCTGGCCATTGCGTTGTTATCCGCCAGTTGCTTTTCAGCAAGCCATTTGGGCACGTACACGCTGTTCGTAATAAGTGCCATATATTTTTGTCTCAGTGACTGCTCGATTGTTCCGACCGGTACGTACACATTATTGATGATCTGCTCGATCTCGGTCAGGTTCTTCTTTTTTCTCAAAGCGCGGAAATACTCAGCGGCCTGGTCGGCCTTGTATTCTCCGGTGTTGGGATCGGTAAAGAACTGTCTCATCCACTCCGGGGGATTCGGCCCGAATAATACGGAGTTCAGTTCTTTGTCTGTAAACGCAAGCCCGATCTTCTCACACTCATCTTTAAGTATAAGGTTGTCGACGCTCATGTCCCACATACGGTTGTTCATCTGCCCCGTGGACGCATCGCCCATATTGTAGGCTTTCTTGGTGAGTTCACTCTTTTGATCGAAGTCGCGCTTGTCGATCTTGGTACCATTCACCTTTCCAAGGGCGGTACCCCCACCGAAAAGACTGCTGCCGCCACCACGACCACTGAACGCATCCATTAAAATAAAGGCGATCAAACTCAGCGCAATAAAGGCGATCACCACACCTGCATACTTATCCCTGATCTTCTGAATGAGTGACATATAATATTATGTATTTACAATTGAGGTCCCGTCGGACTCAGGCTTCTGCCGTTCCGTTCATAGGTTGGCAAAAATAGGGGAATCTGCCATTTGAACAAATTGTGGATAAATGTGTAAAACCCACGCTGTTCAACAGTTTTGGAATGAGGATATATCAAATAAATTCTTTGAGTATGATGGGGAAATTGTTCGCCCGGTTCCACACAAATTTTTAAATCCCCATCGTCCTGTTAACAATCCTGTTCCACGGTGGATAAGCCCGGTCGTTCAGAAAATCCGGGTGGAAACAAAAAGAACAAGAAGGTATGATATGGTAAGAAGATTGCATACCTGCAATAGTTGTCACTATTTACGTACCCTGCCTTAACAGTGTATAACCTGTGGTTTGGAAAATGTGGATGAAAGAACAAGTTTTACCAACACCTGTTAAGAACGATGTGTAATGCGCGATGCGATTGAAAAGTTGAATGTGGATGCAATGTTAGTTGAGGTGGATAGCGGCCTGTCTAATTAACTTTGTACTGTGGGGATAAACAAGTTCTCCCGAAATCCACAGCCGTAATAGTAATAGTGGGATATATAAATAAGTATTATTAAATACTACTACAATGGATATAAACATTGCAAAGAACAA
>JAJTCI010000122.1 GCA_021323155.1 Chitinophagaceae bacterium
TTCTCTTTTTTCTGTTGGCGGTTGGCCACCATTGCATAGAGAATGATGAATACCAGCAACACTATGGCGAATATGAAGGTGGAAAGCTGGATGCCGAATTCAATGGTGTACCAGCCTCGTTGTTGCCCGATCAGCGATAAGTAATTGATCAGGGGTGGGAATACGAGTATCATCGGGATGATCCGCCGCATCAGCCGTCCCCCGGTCAGGGGTGACGCGAATGTTTTGATAATCCCATACCGCGTATCGGAGAGTATCAGGGCCAGGATGACGAACAGGAAGGCGATCGTGGTCATCAATGCCATGGGCGTAAGTCCACCGAACCGGTAGGCTGGCTGCAGGTTGAATACATAACCCAGCAAAGAAGTATATGCGAGCAGGAATGACAGGAACAGCAGTGTTTGCCTGAGCATTTGGAGCTTGTAACCACCCCGCCCGGTAAGCAGCATCGCTATGCCGCAAAGCAGTAAGTTCAGTGCGGTATTCGGCGCGATCTTATTAGGGATGCCACTGTTGCGTATCACGTCACCATACAACAAATAGTCCATGCGAACCTGGGGGACGGGCAAAAAATAGGTGACAAAATGCAACAGGCCGACAACGCTGAGCACTGCTGCTATCGCATCACGATAAGGAGCGTAGCGTCGTGTATAAAGGATGATCCAGGAGCCAGCCAGGATGAATGTAATAGCTGTGACGGGGTTCATGGGAGTCACACCTGGCACCATGGTTTTAAGGGTGGTGATGTGGAATTGCCAGCCTGTGATCACTACGAGGGCAATGGCGATGGTGGTGCAACCCAGGTAGAATATAACCCTGCGATATAGGGGCAATGAACTATACATCAGCCCCGAAAATACTCGATCCTGATCAAACGGTGTTTAAGGCCTCACAATCGTGGCTCCCGCACGAACTCCCTTCGCTCCCAGTTCTTTTTTGAATGGAAATATTTTAACCGTAGTACAAGTCCATGCCGGTAAAGATTACCCGCTTCTTTGTTATTCAGCAGGAATGAATAATTGTACAGGAGGTCCAGGTGCACCAGCGTCATCCCGACCCCGGGCCTCAGGTAATGTTGTTTGCTGGTGAGGTCATAGAGGTACTCGCCCCGCATCCCGAAGTTGAAGATGATAACGAAGGGGAAGAAATCGTTTTCATAAAATGCTTTCAGCGCGTGGTGGTTTTTGTCACCGGCCCGGGTGATGGAATACCCCGCACCCCAGCTTTGGACCAGGTAATAACCCAGCCCGCGCGGCGCATAGGAACCCAGACCGTAGGTTCTCCCGATATTAATATCGAATTCTTTATTTCTTGCGAAGTTCACCCCTGCCGCGAAGTAGGTGGAGTTGCCCCATATGCCATTTTTGTATGGGTTGGTTACCCGGTAATAACTCGTATCCCTTCGTGGTGATGATACAGTGGAATCTGTTTGCGCATGGGTAAAATCGCAGGTAAAAACAAACAGTAGCGTAAGGAGTGTGTAAAAACGTACCGTAACCATTCACCTAAAGATATGGCCTGGTTTTCAGATCTATACAACAACTATTGGCACCGGTCGGGGTGCTGGCATGGAATTTATATGTATTAATATAAAGACAGGATATGAGACAACCGACAGTTAAGAAAGTAAAGAAGCTCAAGGCGGTGTTTGGTGTGATCACGGCAGTATTTAGTCTTGCCATCGCCATACAACAGATCGTCCAGCTGAAGAAAGGAAAGACAGCGCAGGCTTAAAGATACATGCCATTGTTGATGGGCTGACGGGCGTCTTAGATACCTGTTGGGTCAGCAGTGGCTAACCAAGCTAAAGCGGCATCTACGATAACGATGCCGCTTTTTTTATTTCCGCATTACTTCCTCACGCGGTTGAAGCGGTTGCCAGGTGCCGTCGAACAAAGCCTGCAGGTCGCGCTTCATAACACCCGCCGCGCGACGCGCAACGACAAAATGATACAGCATCACCAGCGCGACGAATATTGCTGTTATTCCAAGGGCCGGCCAGAAGAAAGTGAAATAGCTTCCGCCCACACCATTTTGAAGCCAGGCCGAAGCCAGCACCGGGAACAGGAAGCAGAGCCCGATGAAGATCCAGCTGGAGCTTTGCAGCTTTACTTCCACGTTGATCGTGGAGCCACTTATCGCCCGGCTTATCGTACCATAGCCTTTGTATCCATCGTAAAAATTTCGGGAGTCGCGAACACGTGCGCTCCGCCAAACCCGTTCCCGGTACCACCGGACTTTCCCATATGCCACACGTAAAGTAAAGTTGTTGTTGGTGATCCTGCCAGAATATCCCTTCGTCAGGTCAGCCGAAAAGATGCCGGTTGAAGCATCAATAAATGAATGTAGCTTCTGCAATACTTTTTCCTCCGGCATGCCAGTATCAATTTCAAATCTTTTGAACACGATCATGCGAGGAAGATATGAAAACTGTATAAAGTTTATAGCTGGGTAGGCGGATCAACGTACCAATGAGGGTGCACCGGGTGAGTAACCAAGGTTACTTAAGGTCGGGGTATTGCTCTTTCAGGATCGTCTTATATTCCGCTGGGATCGCCGGGTGCTTGTAAGCTTTGGTGGCTGCGGCGAGCGCTTTATCGTCATCAGCGGTCTTCATGTAACTCATCCATTGCATCAGGTATAACCAGAACTCCTTGTTCTTGTCGGACGGCGCGGGTTTGAATGCCGCCAGGCTTTTCTGGAATGACCGGTATTCCGTGTCTCCGAATTCAGCATGGTTGTCGATCATCAATGTAGCGATCTCTTCCAGCGTGAGCTTCTTCGTGGTTTCCAGTAAGGCATTCGACAATAGTTTCATTGCCGCGGCCGGGTCTTCGTCTACCCGCAGCGCGATGAGGACCTGGAGGTCCTTTTTTGCAAACGCGGCTCTTTTAGGCGCCACGCGTTTGAACACCGCGGTGAACGAATCGATATTATTCTCGTATTGCTCGTAGGATTGAAGGCCCAGCGAAAATGCTTTCTTATAGATCAGGTCGGTGGTGTGTTCAGCGGTCCATTCCATCACCTTCGCGATCTTCGCCTGGTTGGCATACAGGTAGATCACTTCTTTCTCAGTGAGGTCAATATAATAGAAGGTGGCAAACGCTGATGATTGATCGGCAAGAAAACCGCCTTTGGCCTTGATATACTTGCGCACGATCACATCCAGGTCTGCATCGTCCATCTTTTTGGCCTGGTCTGCCCATCTTTCAAACATTTCGTCATTGAGCTCGTTCTTTTCCGCGCGGGCTTTCAGCGGGAAATACTGCCATTCCGGGTCTTTGGAATTTTCGCCCAGTTCGATGAAATCCTGTGCTTCCATCCCGCCAACATATTTATGGACCATCTTACCATCCGGCGTAAAGAACAGCAGGGTAGGGTAGGCGGTCACATTGAATTCTTCGGAGAGCCTGAGGCCTTCACCGGCTTCCATATCCATTTTTACATTGATGAAGTTGGCGTTATAATAATCCGCCACGATCTTTTCGGTGTAGACTGATTCTTCCATGTACTTGCACGGTCCGCACCAGGTGGCATACGCATCGAAGAAGATCATTTTGTTCTCGCGCTTTGCTTTTTCTTTTACCTGTGCCCAGGTGGCGTTATCAAACTTTATTTCGTCACTGGCGATAAGTGGCTGGAGAAACAGAAGGGCGGAACAAAAAAGGGCGATCGTCTTCATGTGGCGTTGATTTATAGGGTTTACAGGGGATGAAGATACTTGTGGTGTAGTGTTGGTAACGTTAAGGAAATGATATTTTGGTGAATGGTGAATGGCGAATAGGCAATGCCCGCCCGAACGTACCATGGGTACGGGCGGGGTGAATGGGCAATGGTGATTGGTGAATTGTGAATGGGCCCCGTCATCGTAAATCATTAATGGTCGTGGGAGGGCGCGTTTTTCTTTGCCGTATACATCAGGTCGATGGTGGTGGTGCCATCCTGTTCGGGGTATTCGCTGGTTTCCATTCGTTCGATGGTGAAGCCATGCATGGCAAACAGGTGTTCCAGGAAAGTCCGCGGGTAATAGCTGATATGCATTTCACTGTCACCGGTGAAACTGGTCTTCTCGTACCCTGATCTTGATCTTTCGCCTTCCATGCAGCTGAGGTATACGAAACCGCCGGGGGATGTTAGATCCGCCATGGTGGTGAAGAAGCCGGGCATGTCTTCATAGGAGAGATACGGGATAGAGAAAGGAACCATCACTGCATCGAATCGTTCGGTGAGTAAACCGGCGTCCCGGATATCCATCACGCGGAATTCCACGCCGGGATTTTGTTCCCTTGCCATCGTAATCATTGCGGGTGAGAGGTCTATGCCAAGGTATTCAAGGTCGGGTCGCCGGCTTCGCAGGTATTTGATCACGTTGCCAGGGCCGCAACCGAGTTCGATCACTTTGCCGTTCAGGGGCAGGACTTCGAGCAGGAGATCAAAACTGCTTTTGTACACGCCGAGGTCCATGAAGCGGTTGACGTATTCGGTGACGAACTGGTCGTAGATATTGGTGTTGTGGAGGGAGGGGTCCATGAGGGTGAATGGGGAATGGTGAATGGTGAATCATGAATGGGTGAAAGGTCAAATGTGAAAGGTCAACTTGGGAGAGTGCCTTTCATCTTCGGAATTCTCTTTCCAACAATGAGAAGAGGATAGAGTCTTCATATACTCCGTTCGTAAGATAGTGTTCACGAAGCCTTCCTTCTTGGGTGAAACCGAATTTGCGGACCAGTTTAAGCGAGGCGGTATTGGTGGGGCCGATAAAGGCCTCCACGCGTTTCAGCTTCATGGTGTCAAATCCGTAGGCGAGGATAACTGCGATTGCCTCGCTCATCAGTCCCTTGCCTCTTTGATCGTCATGGTTCAGGCTGTAGCCGATCTCGGCCCTGTGGTGATCGAGGTACCAGGTATGGTAGCCGCACCAGCCAATCAGTTGTTCAGTTTCCTTATCGATAAGTTGAAAGATGAGCAGCGATTTATTGAACGTTGCGAATCCTTTTTCCGCACGGGCTCTTTCTTTTTCGATATTGTCTGGGGTCACACCAAGAAATGTTACCAGTTCTTCGTCCGTGCCGGAAGTTAGTATCCGTACGTAATCTTCGTCGGTGAGTTTACGCAGGTAAAGCCTTTTTGTTTCCAGTGTTTCAAATTGCATGGGAGTATCGTCCTTATACGCGAAGCTATCAGATTATGTGTTTAGTACCGTCACCATTATCTGGACGGCATCAGCCGGGTCCAGCAACCGCCGTCTTTCTCATCCAGTCGCAGGAGGCCGTGTTGCAGGCTCCAGTAGATCCTGTCGACGTTGAATAAATGGTCAACGGCATTGTTAATGATAACGATGACATCCTTGAATGAGTGCTGTCCAAGATCCAATGTGGTCGGTGCAATCGAATCCAACGGGATGGTGCCGTTCCACCTGCCGTCTACATTGTAATAGAGGTGCACCACCTGGTCGTCGTGGGTCTTGAAGAAAGTGAATATGAGCGGGCCATATTTCATCCAGGGTTGTTTTGCATTCGCCCTACGGATCGTTTTCTCCAGCGAGGTAACCGTGGAATAGCTTTCGTAATAGGGCCGTTTGCGTTCGTCTGTATGGCCGAGTTTCTTATCAATAAAGAAATCAAAGTTTGATGGGCGGGCGTAGCGTTTTTCGAAAACCAGAGTGTCGGTGATGCCAGCCTTATTAATAAAAACCTGTGGCGCGGACAGGTCTCCGGGGAGGAATGGCTCGTCGGCGGTGGTAGTGCGCACCTTGCCGTAGAAACAGGAGGCAAGGGTGAGTAAAAGGCAATATGGGAGGAGGCGCGGCAGGATGATAGTTTAGAATGAAGATACAGGATCAGGTAGTTTTCGCGGCACGGTCAGCTTCAGAGACCCTTCAAAATACTGATCATCGCGTCTATTTCATTTACCAGTTCCGCATCCGTGCTGAAACCGCCGGATTGGAAGCGAAGTATACCTGACTTGTCAATGAAATACTTTCGCCTAACGCCTTTGTTGGTCGCCTGGCTCGCCGTTGTTGGTTCGCCTGACCAACGACATTTTCTGACGGTCCGGCTAGTTGTTGGTAAGGACAAATACGAAGCCGGACGCCGTTGTTGGTCGCCTGACCAACAACTGTTCGCCTGGTGAGGCTCATATTGGTACCGGAGTATATGGGGCTTACTTCCACTAGAGGGGGATGCGTAAATATTTTGCTTTGCGGTGTAGAAATTTTGTTGGTCAGGCGACCAACAAAGGCCCTGTCTCCGTTTTATGCGTTTCGAGGGGATTAACGGCTCCAGTCGTTGGGTGAAGATTAATACGAAGCCGGACGCCGTTGTTGGTCGCCTGACCAACAACATCCACACGGGGAACGTCAATTGGTCCCTCCACTTTTATTGCCATCTGGGTCAACTATTATGAACGAACTGGGGTCATAGAGGGTGTTAGTTTTACCGTATGATCCTCTTCGATCATCATACCCAGTTTGTAACGGTGACTTGCCTCAACTGGCTCCCCGTTCTCAAGAAAGACCTGCATAAAGACATACTACTGGAATCATTCCGCAAGAGAGTGCGTGAGGAAGCCGTCTCGATTTATGCCTTTGTCATTATGCCCAATCATTTTCATGCGATATGGCAGCTGCATGACGGTATTAAGAAACACGAATTCCAACGGGATCTACTCAAATTCACTTCCAGGAGCATTCTCGGTTTCATGAAGATGCACGACGATCCGTTACTCGCCCAGCTTGAAGTAAAGGACCGTGACCGACGGTACCAGGTGTGGGAGAGGAACGCGTTAAGTATGGATATGTACTCCGAGGCATTCTTTCAGCAGAAGTTCGATTATTTGCATAATAACCCGGTTCACCCAAAATGGAAGCTGACGACGCTGCCGGAGGATTACAAGTATAGCAGTGCATCTTTTTATATGACCGGGCAAGATGACTTTGGGTTTCTGCAACATTATGATGGGTGAGATTGTTGGTCAGGCGACCAACAAAGACGGGGCTCCGGGTTATGCGTTACGGTAGGAAAGTTTGTTGGTCAGGCGACCAACAAAGGCCCTGCGTTCTTATCGGGCATTACGGTGGAGGAATTTGTTGGTCAGGCGACCAACAA
>JAJTCI010000123.1 GCA_021323155.1 Chitinophagaceae bacterium
AGTTTTTTTCCAATGCGGCCGTGAGGTTAACGCCGGTCTGGTTGGCGAGGCAGATCAGTACCCAGAGCACATCCGCTAACTCATCGCCCAGGTTTTGCTCTTTGTCGGTTGTTTTAAAGGATTGGTCGCCATATTTCCTGGCCATGATCCGTGCTACTTCGCCCACTTCCTCGGCCAGGATAGCGGTATTGGTAAGCTCGCTGAAATAGCGCACGCCGGTGGTGGCGATCCATTGATCAACTTTTTGCTGGGCTTCCTGTATAGTCATGTCAGAGATCTTTTTGTTTTGTATCGATAATGATGGTCACCGGGCCATCATTCACTAAACTCACTTTCATATCGGCGCCGAATCGACCGGTGGCTATTTTGGTGCCGAGGTCCTGTTCTAATTGCTTCGCCAACTGTTCATATACCGGGACGGCAAATTCTGGTTTGGCGGCGCGGATATAAGATGGCCTGTTGCCCTTTTTAGTGGCGGCATGTAAGGTAAACTGGCTGACCAGTAATAGCTCGCCACCGGATTCTACAACGCTTTTATTCATCACACCTGACTCGTCATTAAATATTCTGAGATTGACGATCTTACTGCTCAGCCAATCGATATCTTCTTTGGTGTCCGATTCTTCTATCCCTACCAGCACCAGTAAACCGGCTTCGATCCGGCCAACGATCGCGCCTTCCACCCCTACAGAAGCCTCCGATACCCGTTGAATCACCACTCTCATAATTCATTAACAGTTTAACTTCTACCTTTATAATAATGAAGATAGATATTACGCCGGAGATAGTATTTCGCACGGCGAGAAGCGGTGGTAAAGGCGGGCAAAACGTGAATAAGGTCGAGACAATGGTGGAAGGCAGATGGAATATTTCGGCCAGTAACCTTTTTTCAGAAGCCCAGAAAGAAGTTTTGCAAGAGAAACTTTCCAACAGGGTAACAGGAGAGGGATTCCTGTTGGTAAGATCGCAGGCAGAGCGGTCTCAATTAGGCAACAAGCTGCGTGTGATCAAAAAAATGCACCAGTTGCTGGAGCAGGCGTTGGTGAAGAAAAAGGCACGGATCTCTACAAAGATTCCCAGGGGGGTGAAGGAACGCCGATTGGATCAAAAGAAAACAAGAGGTGAAGTAAAGCAGTCAAGAAAACGGTTACGCCCAACAGATATTTAATGAAACGCTACATACTGGTCATATTCGCATTTATCATCGGCGGAAGCCTGCTGCTCGAAAGCTGCCGGCGGGTGCAGTACGTATTACCGCCGTTCGGGGCAACTTTCCAGGTGCCGGCAGGTTGGCCCGCACCCAAGTATGATTTTAGCCAAAATCCTCTTACACCGGAAGGCGTGGAATTGGGCCGTTATCTTTTTTACGACGGGCGACTGAGTAAAGACGGTAATTATCCTTGCGCGAGTTGCCATGAACAGGTGTCGGCGTTCACCCATGAGGACCATCCCCTGGCTCATGGTTATGGAGGATCCCATTCCAACAGGAATCCTCCCGGCATTTACAACATGGCCTGGTATAGTGAGTACTTCCAGGATGGCGGTATGAAGAAACTGGAGGACGTTTACTTGTCCCACGTCTCCGCGCCAAATGAAATGGGCGAGACGATAGAGAATGTCATTGAAAAACTAAAGGCCGACAGTAAGTACACCAGTATGTTCCGGGCTGCATTTGGCGATCCAATGATCAATGCCGACCGGATGACTAAGGCATTGTCACAATTCGTGCTGACCATGGTGAGCAGTAACAGCAAGTACGATCGCGTGCAGCGTGGCGAGGCGACGTTCACATTATCCGAACAATTGGGCTACGATATTTTCAAGACCAAATGCGCGACGTGCCATAAGGAACCCTTGTTCACGGATTTCAGCTACCGGAACATCGGCATGCCCCTGGATGCTGACCTGAAAGACAAAGGTCGCCAGCAAGTAACTGGCAGCGGTAATGATTCATTAAAGTTCCGTGTACTGTCCTTGCGTAATGCGCAGTCCACACGTCCCTTCGGCCATGACGGCCGGTTTTTTAGTTTCACCAATTTGTATATGCATTACAATAGCGGTGTTGTTAATGGACCGACTACCGACCCGATCGTCGCCGGGGGAATACCGCTTTCAAATTTTGAGCAGGGTCAACTCACGGCGTTCCTGAATACGCTCACCGATTCAGTATTGATCAACGATCCCCGGTTTAAAAAGCCACAATGAATTAGCGTGATTCTTTGTCTCGCCTGGACGTACAGGCTTTCTTTATCCCGTAGCCGATACCTGCAGCGACCAGTAAAGTGATACCGCCGTCTAGCGGAGCGTCAGGATCTTCGTCTTCCGGTGGCGGTGGCCCCTGCGTGTAGGCATTCGTGAATATGATCATCATCAACAGGGGCAAAAACAACTGTTTCATCTTGCCGGTTAATGTGCTACTATTAATGTGCTCCACAGTCTAACCAGTTTATTTGCCAGGAAGACCCGGTAAATACCCGTCGTCAATTGTACACCGGGTGCGATCACGCCTGTATTGACTCCGTTTATAGCAATCCTTTTTTCGTGAACATTTCTTCCGAACGAATCATAGATGCGAATCGTGTAATCGCCTGGTTCTAGCCCAAAGGCATGCAGCCGGAAAGAACCATGGGATGTGGGGTTTGGGAAAATGTTGAGGTGCGCATGCGGCGTGGCTAGTGGCGGCGCGGGTTGTAAAATCAGACGAAAGCGATCGATGGCACGGCTTCTTGGGTCAGTCGTTACATCAAACGGCACATAACCCGCCAAAGAGGTATTGAGTAACGTTTTCGTATTAAGGAAATCATCTTCGATGAAGACACTGTCAACTGCCGCATTCAGATCGGTTTCGATCTTTAACTCATAGGTCCCCGTTTTCAGGTTGCCAGTATGTATGAATAATGTGTCTTTCGTGTGAATCGGTCTTGCCTCGATACTCAATAATTTACCGTTTCGCTTCAACGAAAGTGATTCGTCAAATCCAAACATTTTCAGAGCGTCGTGCTTATCCACTGCGTCGGAGAACCGGGTGTCGAAATTTGCCTGGGCTCCATCAACAAGCAGAATGCCCCCACCGGGGATATTTCTTCTTAATTGCATAACGACTTTATGTTTTTGCGTGTTGGTCCGGAAGACCGTTTGAATAGTGTTGTTTGATTTATGGCTCTCCCTTATAGTAAGCTGTGGGGTTCCTTCATCATCGCTTTGAACAAAGAATGCCTGTCCGCTTTGGATATGATTTGTTTGAGCCGAGATGGGTACAACATCGTACCCTGAGCCATTATGACTCACTGTTACATAAGCGCCCCGTTCACCGATCGTGGGATCCCATATCCAGAACTTGCGCAAAATATTTGTGTTTCCCGGGCTGCCACCGTTGGATATGTCAGTGAATACGGCGTTGAAATCGATAGGGGAGGCGTAAGGATTCCCGATCAGCGTAAATCCCTCAGCTGTAGCATTCGTGAAGTATTGCTGATCTCCCGTCCTGATGGTACCGGTTGATCTCAGCGTTGTACTGTTCCAGTTCCCGATGGAAAGATTGTTCGGGTTCCTGTCACCACGAATAAATAAAAGGTATGCTGAATGATCAGAGAGATTTGTTGTTCTGGTATTGGTTACGGCTGCCCAGCTATTGCCCGCCTGGTCATAACGATACAGGGTCACAGTGTTTTGTGGGCTTGGATCCAGGCCATTGGTCGCCGGGCTGGCTCCAGGCCCGGTGATAAGAACGCCGGCTCCGGCCACGTACGTACCTCCATTCTGCCAGTTATTCCAAACACTTCCTGTGCTACCGACCGGCGTCGATAACAATCGCCAGGCCCTTTTCGCCAGGATGTATCGTTCGACGGTGACACTTGTTCCGCCAGTTAATTTCCCGGATGGTACAGCAGCGATCCTCGCAGTGCTTGTCGCAACAGATTTCAACACAAGGTTGCTGTTGCCAAGCGCCAGCGTTCCGCCCACATCAGTCCATGCGACCACCCCATATGTGTTTACTGTGGTACCGAGTGTTGCTGTACCTCCGGGTTTATTTAGAGTAAGATCATTCAATGAAGCATTCGTGGCGAAATTGACAAGTTGGCCGCTGCTACCTCCCAAAACCAGGTTGGAATAAAGGGTCCCATCCAGCGCACCACCGTTGTTGTTGATTTCACCGTTTAAAGTGAGCGTATTGCTGCCGATCAGTAGATTACCCGAGATCATTGTAAGGCTTCCCGTGACAGCGAGGTTACTGTTTAATGCTACTCCCGCGGCGCGATTGATGAGCAGGTCACCGTTGACGACATTACCGTCAAATAATCCACCCGGGATGAAAGCGGGACCTTCAAAAGAGGTGGCCCCCGTACCTGCAATAGTGCCCGTTGTACGCGAGATGGTTCCGGCGATCGTTAACGTACTGCCGGTATTGTTCAGGATCTTATCTCCAAGGCCAAGAACACCCGTAAGCCTGACGTCGCGGTTCAGTGTAACACCGGCGTTCAATGTAACGTCCCCTGGATCGCCAAATGAAGCCTGTTGTACAGTGGAAGGGAAAGCAGTTATTGTGGAGGCGTCAAAAACATAATCAGCACCTGCGGGATAATTTTTAGTTCCCGTCACACTGATCGCACCATTAATGCCGGAGCTGTGCGCCAGCCGAAGTGTTCCTGTTGATGCAAGGCTGAAACCGCCCGCGCCAGTAACCGATCGCGTGCCCGTATTCAGTTGACCATTTACAGTAAGTGTTCGCGAAACAGCAACGGGCAGATCGTTGTTCAGCAAAACGGAAGCGCCCGCATTAATGTTCCAGTTAATGTTGGCATTTGAAACGGCTCCGGCACCGCGTGTAAAACTCTTGTCCGCGCCGGTGAAATTCATGTTCAACTGGCAACCGGAGGCCGAATTCGTATGTGTAAAACTGCCCCCTGACTGCTGGTAATGCCCACCAAGGTTGATAGAATATGTTCGCCCGGCGGTCGAGCCATTCGAAGTGTTGAGCGTTCCACCCGAAATACCAAGGTCGCCACCAATAACTAATGTATAAGCAGTATTAGAACTCAGCCTTAACTCAAATCCATTGGTGGATTGAACCGATAAGCTTCCGTTGATAGTGGATATCGCGCCGTTGAGGTTCACATTCGCTGCGGCATGGACCAGGTTGATCAGCAGGTTGCCAAACGTGATGTTGGAAGGCCCGGTGGCGTTGGAATTCCGTAATTCAATCGTGCTTGCTGTGGCAAATGTTTCGGCACCCTGGAAGATCGAGCTGCCGAACGGTGTGGCGTTATCGTGGATATACTTACCGCCATTATCTATCTGGAAGACGGTAGCGGTGGAAAGTGTGATCGCAAACGTTGCCGTGAGACTTCCGCCATCCTCGATCCAAAGCTTTGACCCGGCCCCGGATACCAACCAAGGACCACTCGTAACCATATCATGCGTATTCTGGATAATAAAGAGATCACCCGATAAAAAGCCGGCAGGATTTGTTCCGCCGCCGGCTCTCATTGTATTCCAACTACCGGTAGTTATAGGATCAAGATCTCCCTGCGAATAATAAGTCGCAGCGATCAGTGTCTGCCATGTTAATATACTAGCCAGCGCGGCCGTGGTGTTCAACAGCTTTTTCATGTGGTTCAGGGTCGTTTGTGTTGAAGTGCGGTTAGCAAACCTCGATCAATCGATCCGGGACTAAGGTATAGTCGTGATGAGGACGCGGGCGAATTTATCGCCTCAACTAAATTGAGCCGCGGCGCAAACTTTTTTGAAGATGTTTCGTTGTTATTACACCTGCCCGAATATTTTCAGTGCATTCGAAGTAGTTATTGCTGCCACTTCTTCCACGGTCACCTGTTTTGCCGCGGCGATCGCTTCGGCCACATAAGTAATGTAACTGCTTTCATTTCGTTTTCCCCGGAAAGGAACGGGTGAGAGGTAAGGGGCGTCGGTTTCCAGGACGATGTATTCTAATGGGACATCCTTGACCATTTCAGCTACCCCGCTCTTTTTATAGGTGATCACGCCGCCGATACCAAGATAAAATCCTATGGCGGTGATCTCATTAGCGAGTTCAACGCTATCGCCAAAACAATGGAAAATACCTTTAAGCCCTCTTGCAGCAAAGGGTTTCACTGTGTCAACGCATTCACGCATCGCCTCGCGGGAGTGGATCACAACGGGTAAATTATATTGAAGGCCCCATTCCATCTGGCGGTTAAAGGCCTCGTATTGCGATTCGGTAAAAGTTTTGTCCCAGTAGAAATCCAGCCCGATCTCGCCGATGGCAGCAAACTTTCTTTTGGCGAGCCAGTCTTCTATTACTTGCAGTTCAGCCTGGTAATTTTCCTTTACCGAACAGGGATGCAGTCCCATCATGGGAAAACAGGCCCCCGGCAACGCCGATTCCATCGCCAGCATCTGGTCAACAACGGTGCTGTCGATATTTGGAAGAAAGAAACGGGCTACTCCTTTTCTTTTTGCCCGGTCAAGCATCGCTGCACGATCATGATCAAATTCGGGCAAGTACAGATGGCAATGAGTATCAACTAGGATCATTACTAAGCAATTAATGGATTGCATGCGGAATATCTTACCTATTAAATCTACCGTGCATTGCACTAAAGATTTTCCGCCGGCGTTATAGAAATGTGCGCTTCCAGGCAGGGTAAAATTACGGAGCAAAACCCCGGCGCCTTATTTTAAGGTCGATATATTAAAACAAAATGGCATAACAATTATCTTTGACGAAGTTTTCATAGGGTACGGATTAAAATCGGGCTGGAGTTTTCACTCCGGCCCATCTTTTTTTAACCCAGGGTAGTAAACACAAGTAAAGGGATACATCACGATGTATCCCTTTACTTGCAGTCGTGTTTCTTATTTCTTATTGATCGATTCGTCAATGTAATTCACCTGCGCGTCTATCGCCGTAGTGTCTTTCGCCCGGTTACGTCTTGTCAACTTACGCGCTTTCAGTAATTCAAACTCTTTATTCACTGCATCCCTGAAACCGGGTATCATCGGGGAAAGGTAATTGCGAAACTGTACCATCATGTTCATTCCTTTTTTAAAGTTCCCG
>JAJTCI010000124.1 GCA_021323155.1 Chitinophagaceae bacterium
TGCTACGCAGGCGGTAGAATAATGAAAAAAAGCCCAGCCTGCCATATAGGCTTGGCAAAATGGCGACTGAGGGAACGGGCATCTAATCGGCTTAAGGCGCAACCCTTAATCTCTTCTCACTCCAGTTCTTTTCGAGATGTGTGCTTAACCTATAGACTAATTGTTCTTTAGACACTTTCATATTTGAGAAAGCTCACCTCGGTCTTGTGTCCCGAGATCTTCATCAGGTCAATGGTTGGAAGCCCTGTAAATAGTAGTTTGTGGCGAAGGATCTCCGCGCCGTATGGGACGATACGCAATTATAGAGCGGTCATTCCGTGTGGAAGCGTTACCAGGGAAACTTTCGGCCGGGCTTCATTTCGTCAATAGTTTTTACCTTAACCGGATTCATGAAAGCGCGAAATTCAAGGCTGAGGGAAATTGCTGTACTATTTACAAAACTTGGCATCATCGGCTTCGGCGGACCCGTTGTTCATATTGCGATGATGGAAGGGGAAGTGGTGAAAAAAAGAAAGTGGATGTCGCAACAACACTTTCTTGACCTGGTGGGTGCGACCAACCTGATACCCGGGCCTAACTCGACGGAAATGACCATGCATTGTGGCCAGGAGCGGGCAGGCTGGAAAGGACTTATTGTTGCTGGTGTTTGTTTTATTCTTCCCGCGGTACTGATCACCTTAGCATTCGCATGGGCTTATGACCGATACGGTGCGTTACCCAATGCAGAACGCTTTATCTATGGTATCAAGCCAGCAATCATCGCCGTGGTGGCATCGGCGGCAATCTCACTGGGTAAGAAAGCGTTGAAATCAACTTTCCTGGGAATTCTTGGGGTGATCTCTGCCGTACTTGTTTTACTGGGTGCTAACGAGATACTGGTTTTATTTGGTGCCGGTGCGATCGGCATATTATTTTATTCGCTTCAAAAGCAGGACCGATCGCTAAACGGATTCTTACCGTTCCCATTTCTTTATGTTGACGTTTCTTCATGGAACATATTCTGGATCTTCCTGAAAGTGGGTTCGATCCTGTATGGGAGTGGCTATGTATTATTCGGGTTCCTGGATGCCGAACTGGTGGGGAGAGGATTGATATCAAAGAATGAATTGGCGGATGCAATAGCGGTTGGACAGTTCACCCCCGGCCCGGTGTTTTCAGCAGCCACATTTATTGGTTACCAGGTCGGCGGTTTTAACGGGGCTATTCTTGCCACGGTTGGCATTTTCCTGCCATCCTTCCTGTTTGTAGGGTTACTGAACCCGCTTATCCCAAGGCTTCGAAAATCACCTGTTATGTCGGCTTTCCTGGACGCCGTCAATATTACTTCGGTGGCCATCATCCTGGCGGTATTGGTGGAAATGTCCCGCGTAATGATCACAGACTGGCGAACGATAGTGATCGCGCTGGTTAGTTTTATCGTGTTGTTCTATTTTAAAAAAGTCAACTCCGCATTCATCGTATTGGGTGGTGCTTTACTTGGGTTCGTACTAACGCAACTATGACTACTGTGTTGTAGAAGTACAACAGCCGGCCCGTATTTTAGTTCCCCGGAGTAGCCGCTTGCTGTTAAGGAAACTGTATGATCATGTCGTGGCTTTTTACCACGACCTTTCTCTCATATTAAAATATTATATTGCGTCTACCCGCTTTAAGTTTATAAAGTTTGATCAGCATAAAATAACGTTCGCGCAACGGCACTGTTCATCTCCACGCTAAGCCTTAAGTACGGTTCATCCAATTAAACAGTAGTACATGCAGCGTAACGTGCCATCCCGTAAGGAAGGTGAAACAAATTTTCGCGAACATCCAAAGGCAAGCTTTACTTATAATAATAAAGTTTATACCGGTACTATTTTCAGCAGCACCAAAGTATTGCCTCATTACCATTGGTTTTATTTTGATGACGAAGAGATCATCAACATGATAGGTGACAGCCTGGGTTTTAAAGCAGTCAATGGCTGGCTTGAACCGGTAACATTCTACGACAGCCGGGCCGAATTGATCCATGCGGTCCATACCGCGGTAGCGGCGCACCTGGCAGAGCATGCATAGCTTTCACTTCATCCCTGGAAACGGTCTACCCTGTTGCGGTTAACGAATCCCGCGGTCATAAAAAAGAGGCAGTAAAAACTGCCTCCGGGACATTGGATGGACTTAAAATAAAGTCGCAAACGCCAAGCGGCTTTGGGCAAGTATCATGCCGCAGCCCCTGTTTAATCTTTTTATAAGGTGGACCTGGTTACTGACGGAAGGGTAAAACGATCTTAAACGAGGCGCCTTTACCGGGTTGGGACTGCGCCTGTATGCTGCCTTTATGATTTTCGACTATTTTCTTGCATAAAGCCAGGCCAATACCGGTCCCGGCATACCCGGAGCTCAATCGTTGGAACATGGTAAAAATGCGATTGGCGTATTCCTGTTCGAAACCAATACCGTTATCGGCAAACCGGATCGTGAGATAGTTTTTCGTTTGGTCACGACTGGGACCACCGGCGCTGTCATTATCGATGGTCACAGAAATAACAGGCGCAACACCTTCCACTGAGAATTTTAAAGCATTATTCATCAGGTTATAAAAAAGCTGGGTCATCTGTACGGGAATCGCGTCGATGACGGGCAATTTGTCGATGCGGATGACCGCCTCTTTTTGCTGGATCAGCAATTCAAGATCAGTCTTCACATCCTCCAGTATCCGGTTGAGGTCTACTTTTTCCATCTGGCTTTCATCCCTGTTGAGGTGCGAGAAATCCAACAGGTCACCAATGATCTTTTTCATTCGTTCGGCGGAAGAAATTATCTTATCCACATGGCGTTTTGACTTTTCATCCAGCTGGTCGTAACTGAGATCCTTCAGCTGTCCCGCGAACGTCCGTATTTTCCTGACTGGTTCCTGCAGGTCATGGCTCGCTACATAAGCGAATTGTTCGAGGTCTTTATTGGAACGTTCCAGTTCGGTATTCATCTCCGCCAGTGCCGTAGCGCGTTCCCTTACCTGTGCTTCCATTTTATGTATGGATTCGGCTAATGAACCGATCGCATCATCAGAACGGATGTCAACGACCACGTCCGTATCACCCAGGGCGATCTTCCCGGCTGCTACCTTGAGCTCGTCGAGCATGCTGCTGATAATATGAATCGTGTAGGCTACCAATGCCAGCACTAATACAAGGGAGATAATTAAAAAAGCGAGTGTCCGGTTTTTTTCATCCTTTTCCTCTGTCACCAAATCAGCGATCCTCTTTTTAGTGGAGGTCCAAAGGCGCTGTTGTAAAGAACGCAGTTGTTCTATCCCCGCGCCTGAAACACTCCACCAGGTTTCCGCATCGTAGCGGGCGTCAAACCTGAAACGTTTGAATAATGAATCGATATAATCAAGCGTTGGACGTAATTCAGTATTTCGCTTCAGCTCATCATAGCGTTTGGAAACCTCCGGCGTTGCTTTCACCCCGAGTTCGGATTCATAGGTATGAAATACCTGGTGGATGCCGTAGGTGCCCGCAAGTGTGCCAATCGAATCCTTTTTACTCTGTAACACGTTAAAAATGTTCGCGCGGATGATCCCGAGGTAAGTCACCATTTCTGCCAACGTACGTTGCGCGGCAAGATCATTGGAGACCGGGACCAGGTATACACTGCTGGCCGGGAAAGAAGTGTTCAGTGTATTCAGGCGGAAGATCATATTGGTGTAAGCACTCATGATCTCACCCGGCCGGGCCAGGGTATCATCTACTCTTTTACGGATCGCAGGCAGGCCCTTAACAAAGGTGTATTCTTCGAATCGCTTGATTACATCGTCCCGGCTATTTTTCAGGATGTTGATGATCGAGTCTGTTGATCTCCGTTGCCCGGTCAGTCCGGTTTCGGCAGATTGACTGACCGAGTGGTCGTAACTGAGTTTGCGTTCGTTCTGCAGGCCATCTATGAGGTTGGAAATATTTTCTGTCTGGTAAATCCGTTGCGTGTATACTTCCAGCAACTCCAGTTTCTTCGATTTTTCCTTTATCAACTGGAATGAAACGAAGGCCAGCACAGCAGAAGGGATCACTCCTATCAGGATCAGTTTTTTAGGAAGGGACAGCCGGCGAAAGAAGTTTCTCATCCATACCGAAGATATAGAAATCCGCCTGTGGAGGTGGCAGCCGGTTCGCATATAGAGGGAATAAGTAGTTTTATTGAATGAAACCGTACGACCAACTGCTCCGCGATTGCATTTTGATCAATAATTACTGGGCCAGCGCGGACAGGCGTTTTCCTGTGATGAATCCAGCCACGGGTGACCTGATTGCGGAGGTTGCAGATGCGGATACCAACCATGTGGTGGAAGCGATCGGGGCGGCTGCCGTAGCATTTGAAACATGGGGGAAGACCACCGCACGTAGTCGTTCTCTTATTTTAAAAAAATGGTATCAGCTGGTCATGCAGCATACAGATGCGCTTGCGTCGCTGCTCACCGCCGAGCAGGGGAAGCCATTTACTGAGGCAAAGGGGGAAGTGATCTATGGCGCATCGTTTATTGAATGGTATGCGGAAGAATGCAGGAGAACCTATGGCGAAACCATACCGGCACCGGTGGCCGGCAAGCGGTTGCTCACGATCAAGCAACCAGTTGGAGTCGTAGCTGCAATCACACCCTGGAACTTCCCGGTGGCGATGATCACGCGAAAGATCGCGCCTGCACTGGCGGCAGGTTGCACGGTGGTATTGAAGCCAGCGGAAGACACACCGCTATCGGCGCTTGCCCTTGCCTCACTCGCAATAGAAGCCGGGATCCCGCCGGGTGTGTTAAACGTGCTGCCTACTTCAGATGCCGCATCTATTGGTAAAGTACTTTGTACGCATCCCGTTGTAAAAAAGATATCGTTCACCGGGTCCACTGAAGTGGGGAAGATATTGATGGAACAGTGCGCGTCTACGGTGAAGCGGTTGTCGCTGGAATTGGGTGGTAACGCGCCGGTGATCGTTTTTGATGACGCGGACATCATGGTGGCTGTAAAGGGTACGCTCGCCAGTAAATACCGGAATGCCGGCCAAACCTGCGTATGCGCCAACAGGATATTCGTGCAGCAAAAGATCTACCCTGATTTCATTTCCCGTTACAGAGAGGCTGTTGCTGAACTGAATGTCGGCAATGGCGCAACGGAAAACGTGCAGATCGGCCCGCTGATCAACGAGGCGGGCATTAATAAGGTGCGACGCCTGTTATTTGATGCCACAGAGAAAGGTGCCGAAGTGATCACCGGTGGTGGAACGCATCCTGCGGGTGGCCTGTTTTTCGAACCGACGATCATCACCAACTGCAATGATTCCATGCTCCTTAGCCGGGAAGAGATATTCGGACCTGTTTCGGCTATTTATGTTTTCAATGATGAGCATGAAGTAGTGCGACTTGCGAACAAGACCGAGTATGGGCTGGCTGCCTATATTTTTACGCAGGATATTAATCGCGCCTGGCGCGTAGCGGAGCAGCTGGAACACGGTATGATCGGTATCAACGAGGGTATCATTTCCCATGCGGAAGCACCGTTCGGGGGGATGAAGGAGAGTGGGTTTGGTAAAGAGGGCGGGTATTACGGGATAGAAGAATACCTGGAAACGAAATACCTGTGTATTGGGGGTGTTTAGTGGGCAGATTACAGTTGATAGATGGCAGTTGACAGGAGACAGTTGAGAGATGACGTTTGACAGATAAAGGGTTTCAATGTGAATTGCAGGCAACTTTTAAAGCGCAGATCGTATCTGCAAAAGAAAACATGAAACAGCTCATACTTGTCTTCCTATTTAGCGCCGTCTTCTTTGGAGGAAAGGCTGCCAGCAGTGATACCGCTTTCGTTGACTACGAGACATTCAGGAGGCTGTCTAAGCGCGAAATAAAGGAACGTTTCGGAACAGACGACGCGGCGCGGGGAATCATTCGTGATCACTACCGGGGCAAGACAGAGGGTTGGGGGTGGAGTATACCGGCGCTGGTAGGTAATGGTGCAGGCGTATATTTTAGCATACTTGCATCGAACGCTACAAATGGTATGGGTAGCACGGTGGGACTTGTGCTGGCGATCGGTTCTTTTGGGGTGGGGTTAATATCCACCTACTTATTTTTAAAGCGGGTTGTTTTCAGGGGACAGCCGTCGAAAGAGAAGTTGTATAAGCGGTTAAGGGAACACCATTCATTTTAATGATGCCCTGGATGTTGGTCAGCATGCGTTGGGGTGGGCGAGGCGGCAACAGGGCTTTTCCTTCATAATTGTGCCATTCGGTGGAGAAAATTTGTTGGTCAGGCGACCAACAAAGGCGTTGCGTTCTTATCGGCGTTACCTGGGGAACTTGTTGGTCAGGCGACCAACAAGGGCGTTGCGTTCTTATCATGCGTTACCGTGGGGAACTTGTTGGTCAGGCGACCAACAAAGGCGTTGCGTTCTTATCGGCGTTACCGTGGGGAACTTGTTGGTCAGGCGACCAACAAGGGCGGAGCCAGGCGACCAACAAGCGCTGGGTGCGACCAATAAGGGCGGAGATCAACTCGCGTGTTGTATCAGGTATAGATTTTTTCTATCTGGTTCCTGAATTTGTCCATGATCACCTTCCGCTTCATGCTGAGTTTGGGCGTCATTTCACCTGACTCGATCGTCCACTCACCTGGTAAGAGTTCGAATTTTTTTACCTGCTCCACCTGGTTGAATTGCTTGTTCATGTCTTCTACCAGCTCGCGATAGAATTTCTTCACGTCGTCGTTGGCGATCGCAGCTTCATTGGTGGTGAAGGGAATGTCTTTATGTTTCATCCAGTCCTTGAGATTGGTGAATGAAGGAACGATCAAGGCGCCCACGAACTTGCGACCGTCACCCACAATGATCACCTGTTCGATATACCGGTTTTCCTTGAGCTTGTTCTCGATGGGCTGCGGAGCTACATACTTGCCTCCACTTGTTTTGAACAGTTCTTTTTTGCGATCGGTGATCTTGATGAAACGTTCCTCCACCCAAACGCCGATGTCGCCGGTGTGTAAC
>JAJTCI010000125.1 GCA_021323155.1 Chitinophagaceae bacterium
ACCTTCTTTGTACTCGTTGGCAAAGATCATCATGATGCCCACTATCACAAGGATGATATACACCCAGATCAGGCTCCAGTCGAACCCCTTTGAGATCGTGTTATAGTTCCTGCTCATGCGGTTAGTCTCGTTTTAGCCTGGTCTCGTCTGGTTTGATCATCGGTTGCTGGTTGCGGTTCGCTGAATCCAGCGGGTCTTTCCTGTTCGGCTCTGCTTCAGGGTCGTAAGTGGTCTTCTTCTCGATCCGCGGCAGGTTTTGCTGTTCGTTCTCATCCACCTGTCTTTCCCTTGCCTGCCTTAGTGAATCCCGGGTACGGTACCAGCGTTTAATAGCATCGGGTATCAGGTCGGCCTTGCTCACTCTTTCCAGTTCCGCCAGCCTGTCTGTTGCGATCGTATCGTGCAGGTATTTTTCCATCATCAGCGAGGCGATAGGGCCGGCCCAGGTGGCGCCGTAACCGGAGTTCTCAACCACTACCGCCACCGCGATCTTCGGATCTTCCATCGGCGCGAAGGCCACGAACAGCGAGTGGTTCTTTTGTTTTACTGTCTTGCCATTGATGACGGTGTAGTTTTCCGCCGTACCGGTCTTGGCGCAAACGTTCACGCCGGGAAACTTGGCGCGCGTTGCCGTACCATAGATGGTTACATCGTGCATCCCCAGGATCACGGCGTCATATAAAGTGTCGTGTATCTTCAGCGGCACGTGTTTCTGGCGGTACTTCGCGAGAAACGCGGTGTCACCGACCCCTTCGTTCTCTACGCTGTCAACAAAGTGCGGCACGTAGTAATAGCCTTTATTGGCGATAATGCACATCGAGTTGGCCAGTTGCAACGGCGTGGCCAGCATACGGTCCTGCCCGATGCCCAGCGTGAGGATATTGCAACTGTTCCATTTCGCGAAGCCGCCAAAGTCTTTATTATACCGTGAAGTATCAGGAATATTACCCTTGTCTTCACTGGGCAGATCCACCTTCAACCGTACACCCAGACCAAACGCGTTCATGTATTCTTTCCACTTCAGGTATCCTGCCTGTGCATTGGGATAGGCTTTGTTGTCCACCGCTTCGCGGAATACATGCGTGTAATATGCGTTGCAGGAGTTGGCGATCGATAGCCTGAGGTTAGCGGCGTGGCCACCGCCGGCGTGGGTGCAGCGTACGGGCCTTCCGCATGAGTAGTAAGCGCCACCACAAGGGTAACCCGTGCGCGGCGTGATCAATCCTTCATCCAATGCCACCAGCGCGCCCAGTGGTTTGAATGTAGAACCGGGAGGATACTGTCCTTTGATGGCCCTGTTAAGAAGTGGTTTGGCGGTGTCAAGGAACATACGGCTGAAATTCTTCCTTCGCTCCGGTCCTGTCAACAGGTTGGGATCGTAACCGGGAGCGGAAGCCATTGCCAGGATGCCACCTGTGCGCGGGTTGATGGCCACCGCGCTGCCGAATTTTCCATTGAGTAATTTCTCCGCCAGCTCCTGCAGCTCGATGTCGATGCTGCTGTAAAGATTGCGTCCCGCGATCGCCGCGGTATCGAACGCGCCATCTTCATACGAACCCTGAATACGGTTCTTGTTGTCTTTAATGAGGTATTTGATACCGCGTTGTCCCATCAGTATCGGCTCGTATGTTTTTTCCAGCCCGGCGCGACCGGCATAGTCGCCCATCTGGTAAAAAAAGTTTGACTGCTTAATGATCGTTGAATCCACTTCGCCTACATAACCCAGGATGTGCGCGGCGGCTTTGAAGGGGTAGGAGCGGATGGGTCGTTCCGTAAGGTCGAAACCGGAGAAGCGATACATATTCTCTTCCAGCTGCGCCTGCAGTTGCGGGCTCACGAGTCCTTCAAATACCGACGGCCGGTATCTTCCATTCTTCAATATGGCGGTGACCAGTCGCTTGCGAAACTCCGCGGTATCGATGCCTACGATCTGGCAAAGCATCGCGGTGTCAAGGTTCTTTACCTGGAAAGGTGTGACAGTGAGGTCGAACATCGCCACGTTATCGAGTATCGCTTTTCCCTTGCGGTCGTAGATGATCCCCCTGCTGGGATAGACAACTTTCTTGTATACGGCGTTGTTGAATGCCATCGATTCAAAGTCACCAAACAACTGGAGATTCACCAGCTGGCCGATGATGAGAACGAATACCGCGATAAATATCAGCTGGATGATCCTGCTCCTGCTTTGATTGTAAGCCCGCATAGTTGAGTTGAAAATAGAAGTATACACAAAATTGATGCTTGGAAGCATCGCTTGTGTCAGGGAGGAAATAAAAATTTATTAAACCGGTACAGGTTGCAGGTTACAGGTGTCAGGTTACAGGGCTCCGGTGCAACCTGCAACTTGCAACCTGCAACTTGCAACCTGCTACCTAGAACGTGGCGTGGAAGTCGAACCAGCTTGCGCCGCTCAGCGGATACTTTTTGTCGTATTGGTAAAAGGCACGGTATAATTCTCTCACGGTTTCGGGTGCCAGCCAATCCCCGGCGGTATCCTCTCCGAAAGGGCCGGAAGAGCCATAAAGGTGTTTGAAGGGTATGAATTTCTGGAGCCGCAGTTTGAGGCCGTTCTTAATGATCTCGTAACGGGGGAACAACGGGCTGCGTTCCTGTTGCAGGTTGATGGGTTTGAAATCGTTGGCCTGGTTCAGCAGTTTGAACTTGGTATAGCCTTTATCCACAAGGATATCCAGCCATTCCAGGTGCACGGCTTCGCAGGAAACATACCTCGGTTTCTCACCCGATCCAGGGATATCCCGCAGGCAATAATGGTCAAAACCTTCAATGTCAACCTTCAGGTAGTGCGGGATGCCGTATCGTTCGAACAGCGAAAGCGTGGTGACACAGGGAATGTCGATCACATGGTATTCCGTGTTGTCGCGCGTACCGGTGGCCTTATCGAATGAACTCCACTCGCTCAGCCGGTGGTTCACATAGAATGGCAGGATGCCTTCGTGATCGGCGATCCCTGCGTTGACGATCGTGAGCCGGCCGGCATCGATCGCCGGCTTAAATCTTTGCCCGTTCTCTTTTGCCAGTAAAGGATTGGCTTCCACGGCAAGGACTTTGAATCCCTTCCTCAGGTAATAGCGGGTGTCTTCCCCCTTATGCATTCCGATATCGAAGATCCAGTCGTTGGCCGTTCTCATGAGTGTTAAGCGATGTTGGTCCTGAAACGCGCTTTGCGGTAGAAAAGCATTTCAGTCAGGAAGATGAGCATTATGCTGATGGCGGTGGTGCCGGTAACCTTGCCAAGGAAGTAAAGAAAATTTCCGAATTGCAGCCACTCCAGTAATACCAGGTAGGCGTGGTGCATGAAGGTGAGGATCAGCACGTACACAAAATAGGGTGCCCATCCCATACTCTTGAGACTGGGTTCTACATAACTGAGCTCCGTTGTTTCCTGTGGTAACAAAAGATTCAGGAGGAAAGGGCGCAGGTAGGCGATCAGCAGGCAGGGCGCCGCGTGCAACCCCGGTGTATTCGTGAACAGGTCCATGCACAGGCCAAATAACACCGCGATCACCATCAGCGCCGTCCGCGAGATGTTGAAGGGCAGCCAGAGTATGAACAGGAAATATAGATAAGGAACGATGAACTGGTGCAGGGGCGGGATCTTGTTGAGCACAAAAGCCTGCAGCAGCAGGAACAGGAAAAAGCGCACGATATTTTTTACAAGGCCTGTCATTAATTTATTTTTTTCAGGTCTTCATCTATCTTCCCTTCCAGGTCTTTCTGTTCGGCGTAAAGCAGGTTCGCTACCAGGTATACGTGTTGTATCGCCGAGAAATTAGTCGCCGGGCGGATACGCAACGTATGAAAATTGCTGGCCGGGTCGGATTCGATCTTCGATACCGTTCCTACCATCAGGCCATACGGGTAAACGGAAGAATACTGGCTGGTGAGTACGGTATCGCCGATCAGGACCTTCGAGCTTTTGGGTATGTTCTTGAGCGTGAGCACCAGCGGGTCTTTTCCATCCCACTCCAGGCTGCCGGTGTTCTTGTCTTTTTTCAGCATACAGCTGGGCTTGCTGTTGCGGTGCAGCAGGCTCATCACCACGCTGTAATTTTTGCTGGTGTTCACCACAACGCCTACGATCGTATTACCCGGAGCCACTACCGCCATGCCTTTGGTCACATCCTGACCATCGCCACGTTCAAGCGTGATATAATTGTTCTGCAGCGTGATGGAGTTGTTGATCACTTTAGCGGGGAGCCAGGTGAACTTGCGCATCCGTTGCGTAGTGTCTTTCACCAGGCTGTCGAGGTAGAAGATCGTTGATGTGTCCGGCCCGCTGAAGTTAGAGGCGAGCATATTGCGGAAAGCGTTGTTCTCCTCGGCAAGTCGTTTATTCTCGGCCTTCAACCGAAAATAGCCATCCACGGTGGCGTATTGTTTGTCCAGGAAACCCGTTGCTTCCATCGATACACCCGAAAAATAAGCTTCGTGTGTTTTGTTATACCGCACCAGGATGGCGATACATATACCCTGCAGCACAAGGAAGATGAGAAAGTTGAGATAACGGCGTATGAATAAGAAAATATTTCTCAATTGCTGAAAGCTTTAAGCTATAAGCTGCAAGCGGGCCTGGTGCTTGAAACCTGCAGCTTGCCGCTAAATTACCTCATTATGAAGGGAAACTTACTGTAATTCTTCAAAGCGATACCGGTACCGCGCACCACGCTCTTCAGCGGGTCGTCGGCTACGTGAACGGGCAGCTTGATCTTCTGGCCAAGGCGTTTGTCCAGGCCGCGCAGCAAGGCACCGCCACCGGTGATATACAATCCCCTGCGGTAGATATCGGCGGCCAGTTCCGGCGGAGTGGTCTCCAGCGCTTTGAGAATGGCTTCTTCTATTTTGAATATGCTCTTGTCGAGTGCTTCCGCGATCTCCTGGTAACTCACCATGATCTGTTTCGGGATACCCGTAACCAGGTCACGACCATTCACCGGAATATCATCAGGAGGATTGTCCAGGTCTTTCATCGCCGCGCCGATCTGTATCTTGATCTGCTCCGCGGTCCTTTCACCGATCAATAAGCTATGGTAACGGCGCAGTGCTTCCATGATGTCAGCAGTGAATTCATCACCGGCGATCCTGATCGACTGGTCGCAGACGATTCCCGCCAGCGCGATCACCGTGATACCGGTAGTACCACCACCGATGTCGATGATCATGTTACCCACCGGTTCTTCCACGTCGATACCGATACCCAGCGCCGCGGCCATGGGTTCGTGCAGGAGGTAAACTTCTTTCGCGCCCGCTTGTTCCGCGCTGTCGCGCACCGCTCTTTTCTCTACCTCGGTGATAGAAGAAGGGATACATATCATCATTCTCCAGCTGGGAGGGAAAAGTGGTTTCTTGGGATAGATCATTTTGATCATCTCGCGGATCATCAGTTCCGCCGCGTTGAAGTCGGCGATCACGCCATCCTTCAGCGGCCGCACGGTGCGGATGCTCTCGTGCGTTTTTTCGTGCATCATCAACGCACGCTTGCCTACGGCGATCACGTGTTTGGGATTATTCCGGTCCAGCGCCACGATCGAGGGTTCGTTCACCACGATCTCTTCGTTATGTATGATGAGGGTGTTAGCGGTACCCAGGTCTATCGCAATATCTTGTGTAAACCAGTTAAATAGTCCCATTTTTTCAAATAAATTCTAGGTGTTTACAATGCCTGCAAAGTGAAAGAATAAAGTTGAATCCACAAAGTGCAATTAATTGATTTTTCGGGGTTGAGTAAAACCGGAGGTTTGTTGGCACCGGCCGTGGAAACGTGAATGGTGAAATGGGCAATGATGACTCGCGATTCCCTTCTTCCCTTGACACCTGTTCCCCTAACCAACGAACTCGTAGCCGATATCTTGCCGGTAATTCATCCCCTCGAAGGAGACCTGCTCCAGTATCGCTTTCGATCTCTGTACCGCTTCCCCGATGCTGTTGCCAAATGATGTTACCGCCAATACTCTTCCACCGTTCGTTACAACGACATCACCCGCCAGTTTAGTACCCGCATGAAAAATAATGCTGTCGCCCTGGTTTTGCGGCAGCGTGACCGGCTTGTTCTTTTCGTAATCGCCCGGGTAGCCACCACTTACGGCCATTACCGTGGCGATACTCCCTGGCTCGTATTTGATCTTCACTTCCGCCAGGGCGCCTGTTCCTGTGGCCAGGAACAGTTCCACCAGGTCGTTATCCAGGCGCGGCATCACGACCTCCGTCTCCGGGTCCCCCATCCGGCAATTGTATTCGATCACGAAGGGCTCACCCTTTACATTCATCAGCCCGAAAAATACGAAGCCTTTGTAGTCGATATTGGCTTCCTGCAGTCCCTTGACCGTTGGGCGTATCACGCGTTCCTCCACTTTTTGCATGAAAGCATCGTCCATGAACGGCACGGGTGTTACACATCCCATCCCGCCGGTATTGGGTCCTGTATCGCCTTCCCCGATGCGTTTGTAATCCTTCGCGTGGCCAATGACCACGTAGTCTTTTCCATCGGTGAGCGCGAAAACGCTCACTTCGATGCCCTGCAGGAACTCCTCGATCACCACACGGCTGGACGCCTTGCCAAATTGCTGTCCGATGATCATTTCATCGAACACTTTTTGCGCTTCTTCATGCGTAGTAGCGATCACCACGCCTTTTCCCGCGGCAAGTCCATCCGCTTTGAGCACTACCGGAAGTGAATGCGCGGCGATATAACTTCTTCCTTCGTCGAAACTGTCTTTCGTGAACTCCGCGTAACCCGCGGTGGGAATACCCAGGCGTTGCATGAAATGTTTTGAATAGGCTTTGCTGCCTTCCAGCTGGGCGCCTTCCGCGGAGGGACCGATGACGATGACGTTGTTGGGAAATCCCAGCTGCCGGAAGAAATCGTAAATGCCATTCACCAGGGGCTCTTCCGGTCCTACCACCACCATCCCGATGTGATGGTCCTCTACCGCTTTATGAATGGCCTCGAAATCATTTACGCCTATGTCGAGATTGGTACCAAGC
>JAJTCI010000126.1 GCA_021323155.1 Chitinophagaceae bacterium
GGAGGCTTTCCGTCCATCCGGAACCCTCTAGCCACACCACTTAACATAATGATGAAAACATCGACCTTCAACGACCTAACCATGGCCTGACCCCGGCCACTCCCGCGGATTGATCATACAACAACCTTAACTCAAAACCATCGCCACTTTGGAACCGGTAATAGGATAAGGATCGCTTCAATAGATCCCCACTTCGGAACTGGTAATAGCAAAAGGATTGCCCAGGTCATCATCAACCTGGTGCTCGTGATGAACGAGGGATCGCTCATATCCATGACCGGGGATGAATAGTGACCGGGTTTCCAACCTTTGAAAGGTTGAAGAAGCCTGATATAGATGACCACGATCTGAAATTTACATCATAAAAGTTTTTAGCTTTCAGCCATGAAAAAGCTGCTCTTCACCGCTTCCCTGTTTACAGTAATTTTCACACAAGGACAGGAGATCAACATTATCCCACAGCCCGCGCAACTTGAAGTAAAAAAAGGGAACTTCCAACTCAGTAAGTCCACGGTACTGGTGGTGCTGAATAAGGGCGACCAGGCCACGGCGAGTTTCCTGAACAGCTATCTCCAAACCTATTACCGGCTTAAGTTACCGGTAGTGAACAAGGCACCCAAGGCAAACTATATTGGTTTTTCCACCTGGAATGATACGGCCTACCGGGATGAAAAAGAATCTTACCAGCTGATCGTTGATCCGAAATTCATTCGCATCACGGCCAATGGGCATGCAGGTAGTTTCTACGGTATGCAGAGCCTCATCCAGCTTTTGCCAGTTGTAAAGCCGCAGGATGCCAATGTCAAAATCAAAGCACTTTCTAGTTATGCAATTCCTGCGGTGGTGATCGAAGACAAACCCCGCTTCTCTTACCGCGGCGTCCACTTCGATGTATGTCGTCACTTCTTCCCTGTTGCATATGTAAAACAATACATCGATTACCTGGCACTGCACAAATTCAATACATTCCATTGGCACCTGACCGACGACCAGGGCTGGCGCATCGAGATCAAAAAATACCCAAAACTCACTTCGGTGGGCGGATGGAGAAACGGCACCATCATCGGCCGTTATCCCGGTAAAGGAAATGACAGCATCAGGTATGGTGGTCGTTATACCCAGGCGGAAATAAAAGAAGTAGTGAAGTACGCGACAGAAAGATTTATCACCGTTATCCCCGAAATAGAAATGCCCGGCCACGCGTCGGCTGCGATCGCTGCTCACCCCGAATTGAGTTGTTTTCCAAATGAAGACACAAAAGTAGCCAAGGGCACTGCCTGGGCAGGATCCACCAAGGGAAAACAGGTGCAACAGGCCTGGGGCGTGTTCGATGATATATTCTGCGCGGGAAATGATAACACGTTCAAATTCCTGGAAGGCGTATTGGACGAGGTTGTACCCTTATTCCCTTCGAAATACATTCATATCGGTGGCGACGAAGCACCCAAGACCCATTGGAAGCGTTGCCCGAAATGCCAGCAACGGATCAAAGACCTGGGTCTTAAAGATGAACATGAACTGCAGAGTTATTTTATCCAGCGAATAGAAAAATACCTGAACAGTAAAGGCAAGCAGATCATTGGCTGGGACGAGATACTGGAAGGCGGTCTTGCACCCAACGCTACGGTGATGAGCTGGCAGGGCGAGAAAGGCGGTATCGAAGCGGCGAAGCAAGGTCATAACGTGATCATGACGCCCGGCAACTGGTGTTATTTCGATCACGCGCAAAGCAGGAATGAAGATTCTGTTACCATCGGCGGGTACACGCCAATTGAAGAAGTATACAGCTACGAGCCGGTACCAAACTATGGACAGAATACATTAAGAACACCCGCAAGGTGGAATACCAACTCTTCCCGCGTATTGCGGCGATGAGCGAAGTATTGTGGTCGCCGAAGGAAAAAAGGGATTCTGCTGGATTCGAAAACAGGTTAGCGACCCAATTCAAGCGATATGACCTCTGGAAAGTGAATTATAGTAGGGCATTTTTCGAAATTATAGATTCAATCTTACCGACTTCAGACAATAATGGATTGGAATTAAGATTCAGAATGCCTAGAACAAAAGGATTGCATGTCTGGGGGCGTATGAAGCATCCTTTTTTTATGATGCATGGAATGGATACCCCCCGCAAATGGTCGGTCAATTCACACTGGATTATTGAAAGCCATCCTAAGGATAGCACTGTTATAGAATATTTCCTCGCCGAACAGAATGACTCCATACCTCGGCTGTGGGATAGGTCAAAATCTTATTCAAAAGTATTCAAGCGCACCTTACATTTCAACAAAGCCACCGGCAAACAAGTCATTACCAGCGTCACTCCCTCTCCTTCTTACCCGGGCAATGGTGGCGCCTTTGGTTTGGTCAACGGTGTGCGTGCCGACAAATTCAATTCCACAGAATGGCTGGGATGGAGTGGCAAGGAAGTGGAGATCGCAATTGACCTTGGCAAAACGGATTCGATCAAAGAAGTCGTTCTCCATGTATGGAAACAGGAACCGAGCTGGATCTATCTGCCTGCTTCCATCGAGGTCTTGTTTGATCCGGAACCGGGCTCAGGCCTGGAACGCCGGTGGGCGACTTCGGTACATGAGCCGGCGGCAGGCTGGCCCGATCCGCGGAAGATCACGATACCCGTTAAGGCAACCACCGCGCGTTTCGTTTATATCCGTTTGAAGCCGGTAATGCAAATACCCGAAGGGCGGCAGGGTGCCGGCAAGCCAGCATGGATATTCCTTGACGAGGTGGAGATCAATTAGATCTTCACCGCTAAGGGGGAGCGACTTCCTTATTTCTTTCCTTATTTCTTATTTTTTATTCTCCCCCTACAAATGCCTTTTCTTTGCATTCCTTATGCGTATCTGGTCACTCCACCCCTCCTACCTCGATGCAAAAGGGCTTGTGGCGCTCTGGCGCGAGACGCTGCTCGCCAAGCATGTGCTGGAAGGAAAAACAAAAGGCTACACCAACCACCCGCAACTCAACCGCTTCAAGGCAAGTAAATTCCCCGTAGATGCCATCAACCACTACCTGCAGTTCATCCATAAAGAAGCGGAAGCGAGGGGTTATAACTTTGACCGTAGCAAGATCAATTGGGAGTGTAAGAAGCAGAAGCTGAAAGTGACGAAGGGGCAGATTGATTACGAATTACAGCATCTCACGAAAAAGCTAGCGCAACGCGATCAAACAAAGCTGGAAGATATCAGTAAGCTAAAAGAACATGCGCCACACCCGATGTTCAACATAGTGGCGGGCGATATTGAAGCATGGGAGATCATCTGATCACTCCAAAACCCTCACCTCTGTCCTGCGGTTCTTTTGCCTGCCTTGCGCGGTCGCATTGTCCGCTACCGGCTCCGACTCACCATAGCCTTTTGCTACTATCCTTGCCGCGGCTATACCTTTTTTCACCAGGTAGCTGCGCACCGATTCTGCCCTGGCCTGTGACAGCTTGAGGTTGTCGGCATCCGAACCCGCGTTATCCGTATGTCCCGCGATCTCGATCTTCTCGCCTTCCCGCCACTTGAGGTAAGACACCAGCTCGTCCAGCTCTTTGAACGATGAAGCACGAAGCGTCGACTTGCCAACGTCGAACTCAACATTGTCAAGGGTATAATTTTTCGCCGGTTCGTATACTATGTCTATGGAGAAAGGGTCCTGGAAATATTCTCCGTCTGCAAGGGGTGGGATATTCAGTGTTCCGAACTTGCTGGTGTCACTGAATGCTTTTACGAAGACGTCGTAGTCATCGCCAACAGGTAATTTCAGCTTGAGTGTTCCATCCTGGCCGGATCTGCCAGTGTATGTTTTCTTCCGCGAATGCGCGGTGAATAGTATCGTCTCCCCTTTGCGTGGCGCTTCCTTGGCATCCACAATATAGACTTCCACTTCGGCGGTTTTTAATGTATCCTTCTTCTGTTTGTTTTGGGCCCACGATGGAGATGTGCAGATGAAGACAGCGATGATCGCCGGCAGCAGTCTTGTTTTCATGCTTTAAATCTAGCAAAGCAAATGATAAACAAATGCAAAAGCATCACGCTACCGGTGAACGCCGCGCCACCAGGCGAAGGGTAAAGAACGCGAGTAATATGCCGATGGCATAACAAACCAGGTCCGTCCAGACGAAAACAATCCCCAGCATTTTAGCGCCCAGCTGCGTATCGCGGATCGCCACCAGCCAGCTGAATTGCAGTAACTGCTGCAGTTCCACGAATACACCCAGCAGGTAGGATATGATGGCCAGTTTCCAATCAGGCTTGCGCAGGAAAATGGTTTTTACTAAAAACAGGAAGCCGGCTGCCCAAAAGATGTCCCCGCCGAACTCGGCGATCACACCAGGGAACCATGCCGCATGACTCCGTGTGAGCAGCGCGAACCAGATGCAAAACACAAAAAGAATGAAAAAGAGCAGTCGCCGTTTCCACATGGCGTAAAGCTAAGTGCTGGCTCCTTTCGTAAGGCTTACATTTTAGTGGTACAAATAAAAAAGGTCCTGTTACCAGGACCCCTTCTTTTTATCGAGTAAAAAATTATCGGCCGTTCTTTTTGTCCAGTATCGCACCTACGCCATAACCCGCAGCTGCACCTACTACACCACCGATGATGGCTCCTTGTGCTTTTTTCTCTTTAGAGATCACCGCACCGGCACCGGCACCTACTACACCACCGATCACTGCACCCTTGGCTTTATTGCTCCAGCCCTTCTTCTTTGTTTCTGCAGGAGCAGGTGTTGCTGTTGGCAATGTCGCATTCTCACTGTAAGAAGAATAACGAACTGTTTTTGCAGGCGCACGTCTTGTAGTGGCCTTTGCCAGTGTTACTGTCTTCGCAGCTTCCAGTTCTTTTTCTTCAGCGACCGCGTTCATTGAATCGATCGTTGCTTGCTTAGCTTTGAGTATCTCCAGTTCCGCCCTGGCAGTGTCATTTGTATTACACGCGGCGAGTACTGAGAATATCGCTAAAGCTGGTAAAATCTTTTTCATACTTCTTTCTTTTAGGTTTTGAAATAAATATCGGATTCGTATACCCTATTTGAAAGAATGGTGCCAAGCCGTGCCAGTTATTTATTGTTTGGAAACTAATAACATTCATGTCGTTCCTTTATGAAAACAATAAGTACACCCCGTTAAACCTTTGCGATCTACGAACAAAAAAGAGGAGCACATCGGTCAATATGCTCCTCTTTCTTAATGTTTTTTTCAGCTATTAAGGATAGATGTATTCCACCACCTCGGTACCCATGTATCCACCACCGGGATAATTGGCCGTGTAGTCCAGGTTGATCCAGGTGTTTCCTTTACTGTCTTTATAGTAATTGAGTTGTTTCCCTTTTGATTCTTTCGGGAATAGCTTCTCCGTGATCAAAGGAACGATGGCAGCTAAGTCTGCTTCGGAGCCGATGAAGAGTTCGGGGTAAATATGGCCCTTGATAAACGTAAGACGCACCTTTCCACCGATCGATTTGATGGCGCCAGCCATCAGCACCGAGTAATCGTCGCAATCGCCTGCCATCAGTTTAACACTTTCACTGGCTTTGGCGAAATATTCATCGTTATCCGGGTCACTCACGTAATTCCATTGTGAATTGATCTTTTTAAAAACCGCGAGGCTTTGCACCAATACGCGGTTATAGTCAGAACGCGCTTTCTGCTCCTTTTTGAAGAACTCGTTCGCGGCACCAATGGCAAAGGTCCTTACAGAAGGATCTTTGTGGTCAATGGCGTCCAGTAACTGGCGGTCGCGGTAGAATACAGAGTAACTGGTATAGACAAACGTGCCTTTTTCTTTGTACCCCGCCATATCGTTAAAGATGTTGCGGCTATGGTTGTAGAAAGCAAGCAGGTCTTTTTTGCCAAAATAAAAATCGTATCCCAGCCAGGCGATGGTGCCGATGATCAGGAGGACGAAAACACCTTTTAGCTTTTTTGCGAAAAAGAAGGTCAAAGCCACCATGAAGACCAGCATTATCGCACGCTCGATCTCGTAGGACCATCCAAAGACCGGCAGTCCTTTGTATAACTGAACGAACAACAGGACGGATACCAGCGCACTCAGGAGAAACAATAAGATATTGACCAGTGAAAAAACCTGCGCGACCCGCTTCATAGTGGTGATTTACATTGTAGACGATAAATTTCGACTATATAGTGGACCGGAAAGGTGAAAGATTTTGTAATTCAGTAATATTTGATTTGGTTTTAAACCACGGAGACACAGAGACAGGGAGCTACACGGAGTTGGTTCTATGTTCCTCTGCGCCGCCGGGTCTCCGTGGTTCACTGAATAATTGAACGGGGAGAATATGATAGGCTATGGCGGTATGGGAAGATTCACCTCAAACAGCGGCTGTGTTAACACAATATCAACGCAGATCGAGCTGATTTCCACGGCCGTACAGTGAGAATTGGACTGGCATGGTCTTTTCGACTATGCTGGCAAAAGACGTAGTATGAAAAAGTTATTTGGCGGCCTTGCCGTAGCAGCTGTAATGGCGGTGGGATGTAACAGCAACACTTCCAGCGAAGCTGAATTACAACAGGCGAAACAATTCGCGATCGACTCTATGAAAGCCGCAGAGGCGAAAATAGCGGCTGACGCATTAGCGGCTCAACAAGCGGCCGCTGCAAGCAATACTTCAACAAAGACCGTAATCTATAAAACGGAGCCGGCAGCTACTACCAGTACGCCTGCAGTCCAGGAAAAGAAAGGCTGGAGCAATAAAGCTAAAGGTGCGGTGATCGGTGGTGTTGTAGGTGCCGCAACCGGCGCGGCAGTATCTGATAAAAAAGGGAAAGGCGCCATTATTGGTGGTGTTGTAGGTGCGGCTGGTGGATACGGTGTAGGTGCGATCCTCGACAACAAAAAGAAGAAGCAGTAATTGTTTTTAAATTGATCTGATATTGAGAGGCCCCACTTCTGTGGGGCTTTTGATTTTGTTGAATTCGCTGTCTCAGGCGTCCGAACCCCGGAAGCACCCGTTGACACATGCTCAACGCAGCAAACGGCGCCCGGGCCTTGCGGAGAGATTGGCGACCAGGAAATCCCGGAAACCATTCCACGAAGTCTGCTGCACATACTGCCTGATCAGTTCCGGGTCGATGGCTGCATCCTGCGACTTTACGCGCTGGAGGATTTCAGCGAGTTGTTCGAAGTTATCGTAGGTATAGATCAGGCCTCTCGTTCCAAGTTCTTTAAATGCACCGGTATTCGGCCCCACCACTGTTTTACCGAATGAGATCGTTTTACAAAGCGCAGCCGAGCTCAATACGGACCCGGATTGGTAACAGAACAAAACGCAACGGCTCTGGCGGAAGAGTTCAACCAACTCCTCGTCGCTGGCCATATTATTTTCGAAGCTGATATTTTCTTTTTGGTAAGCCGCAACCTGTGCATAGAATTGAGGCGAAATGAATTTGCCTTTGACCAATATCCTCAATCCGTCCAGGCTGGTGGATGCATGGTTAAACTTTGCAAACTCCAGCACACCCTTATAGGGGCTTACTGCACCCCATACCAGGGCGTCATAAACCGGGGCAACCGGTGCTTCCTCCGGCTGCATTTCGTCTACCGGGTGATCGAACACCTTGATGCGGGGCAGCCGCTGCCTGAGCGATAATTCGCCAGAATGCGTGAAAACATCATCTGCGAAGGCCATCATCATGCGTCGAATGACCTTTTTGATGCGCCAGTTCTTTTTAGAATGCGACACATCGTTATGTATGAACCAGGCGATCCGGATCCCAAGGAGTTTAGCGGAGAGGCAGGTCAGTAACAAGGCCGGAACCTGAAGGTAACCGAACCGTTTATCGGCAATGTCCTCTATCCAGTTCAGGTAAAGAATATTCGTTTTCGGAAGCTTAACCAGCATGTCTAAAATGCCAATGCGGGTTACCGAATTCACCACCCGGAATTCATGGTCAAGACACTCTTTGACCCGTAAAATATAACTGTTGGCGCCGGCCTGGTAAGTGAATGGAGTGATGGGATATACGTATATCCCGGGTCGCTTCCCGGCTGTGCCAGGCTGTTTACCGCTTTGACGACTCACCTGCTGGCCTGCTGCTTGGTCTTGCATAAATAACTGAAAATAAGATTGCTATTGCACCGGGCGGGAAATGCTAAGGAGATGAGTTGTTTGAAATACTACCTCCTGCCTATATATTTCAGCCCCCGGTAGCCTCAAATGATCAAAAACAGTGCTAAACGGGACATCAGCTGTCGCCGTTCATCACTTCGCCCCGACAGACTGCAGGTAGGTCAACACCTCTTTCGCCTGCTCCCCGCCGCGCGTTGCATGTTGTATCAACTGTATCCCGTGTGGACCTTTTGAATCTTTCAGCGTTGGGTGAGCGGTCAGCAGTGCTTTTACGATCTCCAGTTCACCCAGCATGGCGAAACAAAAAATACTTCCCCGGGCGCCCTCGGATAAGAGGTAGGTTGCGATCTCCCGGTTGCCCATATGACCCGCGCCTTCCAGGGCAGTTTCAAAATCGCCGCCACCCCAGTCCCACGCACCGTTAAGCAAGCCTGGTTCGTCTTTCAGCATCTGCTTCACCTTTGCCAGGTTACCGTGACCGGCACCCACAAATTCTCTAATAAGCTCAGGCTTCAGGGCAGGTGGCTTCTCCTTCTTTTGAGATACAGAATG
>JAJTCI010000127.1 GCA_021323155.1 Chitinophagaceae bacterium
GCTGATCCTTTTGGGGGGTAGACAAACCAAACAAGCCTGTCGCTGCGCTCCTTCGGGCTCGTTTATTTCTCCGCATTAGGAAGCAAGCTTCCCATGCTGCGAAATAAACGAGCCCCTGGCTTTCGCCAGAGGCTTGTTTGGTTTGTCGGGTGGACTGGATTCGAACCAGCGACCTCTTGCACCCCATGCAAACGCGCTACCGGGCTGCGCTACCACCCGAACTGAGGTTGCCCTCTCCGGTAAGGCTGCAAATATACCGGGTAAATGGGCATGCTCCAAATGGGTTGTTTTGAGTTTCACCACGGCAGTTGGTTGGGATGAAAGCGACTGATTAAACAACGGGGTCGGCGCAGGCAGGCTCCTGGTGCAGGTGTGATTGGTCAGACCCCGTTGAGACAGAAAACGTGGTAAATTTGAGGCAGAACCACTAAAATAATTGGCTCGGCGTGAACCGGTTGTATTTTCAACCGCGCTAAAGCCATGCTTAGTTGAGGCGAAATAGATGCAAATGAATTTAGGTTATCCAATTAAGCATTGGCTCACAACCCTGGTCATATCACCAGCAATAATGATCGTAGGTGATACCATTGCCAATTCAAAATTAATGACGGATGCGATGGGGATATATTTTCTATTTGTTCTTTTTGGACTGATCTTTTCTATACCTGCATTATTAGTATACGTGATCATATTTGAATCAATTGCCCGAACGAATAGGTCCGCATTAATGGTTAAGACCATATTGAACCTGACAGGAGCTTTTGCCGTTTTAGTAACATTTTTAATAATAGATGGTTCAATGGCCAAAACGCCATCGATCGTTTATACTGTTGGACTTTTAATAGGAAGTCTTTTTTATAAAGTGAAAACGGATAAACCAAATGAATAACAGGCCACCAAGCTTTAAGGCGGTCCTTCATATTGTGACTTGAAAAATAATAATAAGGTTATTCCGTTTCTTTGCCCTGAAATCTGAATATGACTCCCGAACGTTCCTCAAAACTCACCAGCGTTTTAAACCACCGCCAGGCCGGCCTCACCGTGGTGATGGAGAATATAGAAGACCCGCACAATGTGTCCGCCGTTATGCGGACCTGCGACGCGGTGGGCATACAGGACCTTTATATCCTCACCACCAAGATCCCGAAACACAAAAGATGGGGATACCGCAGCAGTAGCAGCGCGGCCAAATGGCTCACTGTGCACCAGTTCACCAACACGGAAGAATGCGTGGAGGCGCTGCGGAAGAACTATGATAAGATATACACGACGCACCTCGCCACCGAATCCACCGGTCTATACGAGCTGGATCTCACCCAAAGTATGGCACTGGTCTTTGGTAACGAACACGGCGGGCTGAGCGATGAGATCCGCCAGCTGGCCGATGGTAATTTCTGCATCCCGCAGGTGGGCATCATCCGCAGCCTCAATATCTCGGTGGCCTGCGCTGTGACGGTCTACGAAGCGTTCAGGCAAAGGCAGGCGGCAGGGATGTATGGACAGGCATCGTTGCCGGTGCAACGCATTAATGAACTGAGGGAGGAGTGGGGGTTTGAGGATGACAGTAGGCAGTAGGGAGTTGGCAGTAGGCAGAAAAGCAAGTGAACGGTGAATGGTGAGTGGTGAATGATGAAAATGGGACAGTGGCCGTTCCGGTATTTCGTTAACTTTATATCACATGAAGAAGATATTTTTTATCCTTTGTTTGTTTATAGCGACGGCGTCTAACAGCCAGCAGATCAAGAGCGTGAAGATCGAAGACGTGGTGAACATGATCGATACGAGTACCACGCCACTGGTCGTGAACTTCTGGGCCAGCTGGTGCAAGCCCTGCGTGCACGAGATACCCTGGTTTGAAAAAACGGTGGCGAGCTTTAAAGCCCAGGGCGTAAAGATGATCCTGGTGAGCCTGGACTTTGACGCGGATTATAAAAGCGGCGCGCTGAAAAAGTTCGTCAAGAAAGAAGGGATCACTTCGCAGGTGGTTTGGCTGGATGAGAGTAACGCCGACCGCTTCTGCCCGCCGATCGATTCTTCCTGGGGCGGCTCCATCCCCGCCACACTGATGGTGAATAATAAAACGGGTTACCGCAAATTCTTCGAGTCCCAGCTAAGGGAAGAACGCCTGAAAGGAGAGATGAAAAAACTAGTGGAGTGATCAGTTGACGGGCGGTGTCTTCGCTTTTTCAGCCGCCTCTTTTTGTTTTTTCGCTTTATCGATCGCGTCTTTCTTCTGCTTGTCGCTGACGGTCGATTTCTTCTGCACACCTTTATTCAATTGCCAGCTGATCGCGAGACGGAAATTCCGTGTACGCGTCTGGTTGTGGCTTTCCAGTAAGAAGTTCTTCCCGTACGTGAACGTGGTGAACTGCTGAGCGCTGAACGGATCGATGATATTGAAGCTCACGTTGAGGCGCTTATTCAAGAACTTGTGCTGCACGCCCAGGTTCAGCCGAAGGTTGCTCCTGCTTCTTCCCTGCGGATCCGCGAAGCTGTTGTAACGAGCGTTGCCTTCGAAAGTGAGGCGCGTATTCGCGGTATAGTTATAATTCAGGCTGGTGTAGAAGCTTCCGCCATCACGGTATTTATACAATAGCTTTTCCGCTTCGCCGTATTCGTTGAAATTGTAACCCGCGCTCGCGTTCATCCGGAACTTCTTGCTGAACGTATACCCACCCCATATGCTGGCTTCGTATTCGTTCCTGTCGGAGATATTCTGCCAGGTCACTTCGGTCTTACCGGATTCCACCAGGTTACGCACGCTGTTGAATACATCCTTTACGCGGTTGTAGCCGAGCGAAGTGTTGACGTAGAACTTTCCTTTATGGATTGACAGGTTCCAGTCGAAATTATCCGCTACCTGTGGCGCGAGGTAGGGATTGCCAAAGCGTGTATTGTAAGGATCGCCGTAATCGATGGCCGGGTTCAACTCGCCGATGCCCGGACGGCGAATATTCGCGCGGTAGACGAAACTCGTGTTCGTGGTCTTGTTGAATTCCTTGCGGATGGTGATATTCGGCAACGCGTTCCAATAATCATTGCTCACGTTCGGGCTGTTGCCTTTCAGGAATTTGAATTGCATGTCGGTCTGCTCCGCGATCACACCCACGGTGATGCGCCAGCTGGTCTTAAGGGTAATACTCACCGCGGCGCGCGCCTGTAAGATCGCCTGCCGGAACTCGAAGTCGGTACTCAGGAGGTCGTTGTGCACGAACGTGCTGTCAATCTGCCTGTAAAAGCCCGTGTTGAGCGTGTTGTGATAATCATTACCTACGTACGACACACCGGTAGAAAGACTGCTGCCTTTCCATTTCAATGGCAGGTCATGGTTCAATCGCAGTGAATAGGCGCGGCTCTTATTATCCGTCAGCTGTTCCTGCGTGGAGTCAACTCCCGTTGGAAGAAAATCAGGATTCAGGAAGCGCTGGTAGAAGTCGCGGTCCTGTTCATTCTTGCCGATGTTGCCACTGGCGATGACGCGCAATGACTCGCCCGCTTTTTTTCCTTTCAGCCCATAGCTCAAGGTCAGGCCATGACTGTATCCCGTTCCATCGGAACCGATAGAACGCGTACTCATCTTATATACCTGCTGGTCTTTGTTGAGGTTGGTGTATCGCGTAGTGCTGACGTTGTCGAAGAAGTTGAGATTGCCCTGGTAAGTTATACTCGCGCTGTGCTTTTTGTTGAATTCATAGTCCACCTGCGTTCTCAGGTTGGGCCGGAGGTTCTTATTGGTATAGCTTCCGTCGGTATGGAAATAATTGGTGGAGTCGGTACGGAAATTCTGCCTTCTCGAGTAATTGCTGCCACTGAACTGGCTGGCACCAATGCCCACATTCAGGTTCACCGAGATCTTATTATGACGATACGACACGTTTGTTCCGAGGTTGCCCTCGCCACGCGTACCCGCGCTCAGGTTCACACGGCCCACCCAGCCGATCTTTCCTTTTTTGGTGACGATGTTGATCACGCCACCGGCTTCGTTCGCGTATTGTGGTGGCGGGTTGGTCATCAGTTCGATCTTTTCAATGCTGCTGCCCGGTAAGCTTTCCAACAGGTCGGCGAGTTGCTGTGCATTGAGGTCGGTGGGCTTATCGTCGATGAGTATCTTGGGTTCTTTACCTTTCAATAATATCTTGCCGGTGGGATCATTGCTGATCAGCGGCATGCTCTTGAGTATTTCCGAAGTGGTGGCGCCGGCGCTCAACGCGCTTTCTCCCACGTTATAAATGATCTTGCCGTCTTTATTTTCGATGAGCGGCTTCTCCGCATAGACGATCACTTCATCGAGGTTGTCCGAGGCCGCTTTTAGTTTGATATCGCCCAGGTTGAAATCGAAACGTTCCGCGCGCAGGTAGATGCTATCCATATTCAGCGTGGCATGTCCCATAAACATCGCCGTGAGGCGGTAGTAACCGAATTGCAGTTCCTGGAATTCGAACGCGCCGTTCTTATCGGTGATGGTGTTCTTCACCTGCGTGGTGTCGCTCAACAACGTGAGGCGAACAGTGCCATAAGCGGCGGCTTTTCCTTCGGCGGTAAGTACACTGCCGACGATGATACCGATATCTGTCTTGTCCTGCGCTGAAACGATCAGCGATAGAGAGACGAATAATATGGTGAAGAATGGCTTCATGTACCGGTGTTGCTTATCACGGGGGCAAATCTCATCAAAAATCCGATGCCGATGAGGCTTTTTATTTGTAAGGCAGGACTGGTTTTGCTGTCGCGGAACAGCTTTACATCATCGTCGTAGATCAGGTCGAGATTGTATGTTGCCGAGAGGAACCGGTTTATCTTAAATGAGAAGACGTTCGTCATGAATATGTCGATGTTCTCGGGTTTGTTCCTGTAGTTGGAGAAGAGATCGGTCCTTCCTTTATACGTTACGTTCTTCGCGATGTTGGTTGTGTAGTTCACGGACAGGTAAGCGCCAAACTCGTGGTGCACGTGTTCGCCGCGCGGCACGCCATACATCCCGGAGTCGGAAAGGCGCTGGTTGGCAACGATCACCCATCTTGAAGTGAGTGGGGAAACGAACAGCGAGAAACGCGAGTGCGGTTTATAATCCATACCCACCGATACCAGCGCATAGGCTGGTGACAGGAGAGTAGAAGCGAAAGTGGCTTTGCTGCCGGAGTAGGTGTATCCGTCGAAGAACTGCGTACGGAAATTAGCCAGCGCGGAGAGGTACCAGCGATTGGCGGTATCTATCTTATATCCATATTTGGATAGGATATCGAACCGGTCGTCATTCTTGCGGCTGCCGAGACTGGAGGTCTGCATAAAGCCCAGGTTGAACTCGAGGCTGTTGTCCCAGCTCTGCCTGCCTTTCTTATGGAATACGAAGTAATTGAAATAGGTGTTGAGCGATAGCGAGAACTGGTCGCCCCCCGCGGCCCAGTTGCTGAGTGAGCCCTGGGAGAGGTTGGCGTTCACCATGCCGCCCCGTTTCCAGGTCCATGGTATGGTGTCCACTTCTTTTTTGACATCCCTGAAAACCTCGGTCGATAGTTTCCGGACCGTTATTTCCTGGGCCGTCGTGATGTTTGCGAGTAATAACAAAGCCAGGATGAGACTGTAGTTTTTCATTCAGGTTTAAGCATTTAGTACCGCGCTGCGGCAAAACTAGCGGAAGGTGGTTTCTTTAATGTTAACAATCTGCCAAACTGGCACATGAGGCTTTTTTGTCTATTTTTGCCATCCAAATTAAGACAGATCGATGGAAATGCAGGATATAGGTATGAAGGTCCATGACGAGCGCCGCCAGGGCGAAGCCTATGCTCCATTTGAAGCAGATGTAAATCAATACAATAAGAAGTTCTACATAGAGAGCTATGGCTGCGCGATGAACTTCGCCGACAGCGAGATCGTGGCCTCCATTTTATATGACGAAGGCTTTGGCGCCACGCGCAACTTAGAGGAAGCAGATCTCGTACTGCTGAATACCTGCTCCATCCGTGAAAAAGCGGAACAAACCGTAAGGAAGCGATTGACTGACTTTAAGAAACTCAAGCGGAGGAAACCAGGTTTGATGGTGGGTGTATTGGGTTGTATGGCGGAAAGGCTGAAAGCAAAGTTCCTGGAGGAAGAGAAGCTGGTGGATATGGTGGTGGGTCCTGATGCTTATCGCAGCCTGCCGGCATTGATCGGTGAGGCCGGAACCGGACAGAAAGCAGTGAACGTATTATTGAGTCGCGATGAAACCTACGCGGATATTTCACCGGTGCGCCTTGACAGCAATGGGGTGACAGCATTCGTATCAATCATGCGCGGTTGCAACAATATGTGCAGCTTCTGCGTGGTGCCGTTCACACGTGGTCGTGAAAGGAGCCGCGATGCCGGGTCTGTCGTGGCGGAAGCGCAGGACCTGTTTGATCGTGGCTTCCGGGAGGTGACGTTGCTGGGACAGAACGTAGACAGTTATTACTGGGTGGATGAACAGAAAGACGAGGTGGTGACATTCGCGAAGCTGCTGGAAAAAGTTGCGCTGGTACATCCCGATCTCCGGGTAAGGTTCAGCACGTCCCACCCAAAGGATATTACGGATGAAGTGTTATTCATCATGGCGAAGTATGAAAACATCTGTAAGTATATACACCTGCCGATACAGAGTGGTAATTCGCGGATACTGCAGATGATGAACCGTACCTATACACGGGAATGGTACCTGGCGAAGGTGGACCGCATCAGAGAGATCATGCCGGAATGTGGTATCAGTTCAGATGTGATCACCGGATTCTGTTCAGAGACGGAGGAAGAGCACCGGGATACGATCAGCGCGATGGAATATTCGAAATACGATTTCAGTTATATGTTCTTTTATAGTGAGCGTCCGGGTACACTCGCGGAAAGAAGATACGATGACGATATACCGGAAGACGTGAAGAAGCGCCGGCTGGCAGAGGTGGTGGCATTGCAGGGCAGGCTTTCTGCCGAGAGCAATAAGCGTGACATCGGCAAGGAGTATAAGATCCTGATAGAAGGTGAC
>JAJTCI010000128.1 GCA_021323155.1 Chitinophagaceae bacterium
GGCAAATTCACTTTTACTCCCCAGGCTGGCGAAACATATAAAGCGAATATACAATCCCCTAAGAACATCAGCGGCGAGTTCAGGCTCCCCACCGCCAAAACCTCCGGAGTTGTAATGAACATTGAAAAAGACAAAGGGCGCATATTGGTAAAACTGAGTACAGCCACCAGGACAGAGGTCAAGCTCGTCGGGCACACAAAGGGAATTAACTATTATGCTGAATACATCACGTTGAAAGAAGGGGAAAATTTCGTGAAGCTGGATGAACTTGATTTCCCCGCGGGTATTGCATGCTTCACCATTTACGACGCGGCAAACCTTCCACTCGCGGAACGCATCACGTTTCTGAATGAACACCGCAAACTGAACATCACACTCACCACGGACAAAAAGAAATATCAACCCCGCGAAAAAGTAACCCTGACGGTCACAACCACCGACGACAGATCAAAGCCCGTTCCTTCCAACCTCTCGGTGAGCGTGGTAGATGACAAGCTATGGGCTTTCGCCGATGACAAACAAGAACATATTCTATCATGGCTGCTCATGAGTTCCGAATTGAAAGGAAAAATAGAAGAGCCGCAATTCTATTTCAAAAAAGACGAAGCGAAGGCTGCCGAAGCGCTGGACCTGGTGATGCTGACCAACGGCTACCGGTATTTTGATTATATCGATTATGTTAAGACGGAAGGACAATTAAAGTATACACCCGATCTGCAGAACATCCTCAGCGGCCTCGTGGTGGACGCGAAGAACAAACCCGTAAAAGCTTCCGTTTTCCTGATCAACACCTACGCGGGTGGGAAAGCAGCCCGTATCAAGACCAACGACGATGGGATCTTCTTCTTTACCGGTCTTACACCGGGAACATATTACAGCGTCCTTGCGCAGTCATTCAAAAAGAAGGAAAAAGTATTTATCAAAGTATTGCAGAATGGATCCGGTTACAACCCGGCATTGATTGACGCAATCAAAAAACTGGACTCCAACGATAAATTCTTCGCCACCGTCAGGCCCTTACCGGTAGAGAAAAAAGCGAAGGTCGAGCGTGTTAACCTGGAAATTGCTTTGGCCAACCCGGCTTTCGGCATGATCAATCCGGGCGCGGAATTAAATGAAGTAGTAGTAGTTGGCCATGGTGTCGCCAGGAAGAGAGAATTTGTCGGCGCAGTTGCAAGAGTAGACCAGAAAGAACTCGATATGGTGCCGATCGCGCAGTTTGACAACCTGCTCCAGGGCAAAGTGCCAGGATTAATGATCACGCCCAACGCCAATCCATTCCAGGCCGCCATCAGGATACGCGGTGCCGGGTCCGTAAATAACGCGGCCGCCCCGCTCATCGTAGTGAATGGGCTACCCACAGAACAATTTGAATTCAGCGCCGTCAACCCGAACGACATCGAATCGGTAGACATAATAAAAGACGCAAGCGCTACCGCGCTTTACGGAAGCCGTGCGCAAAACGGTGTGATCGTGGTCACTACCACAAAAGCGGGAAGTAACCGTACCTCATTTAAACTGGGCAAACAATATCACTATGCCGCCGAGTCGGTGATCGCCTTGGCTACCCAGTATTCCATCAGCAAAAAATTCTATGTCCCGGTCTATCAATCTTTGAAAACGAACGAACGCAACGACTTCAGGGAAACCATTTACTGGAACGGCGTAGTGCAAACAGACAAGAACGGCACCGCGAAACTTGAATTCTATAATTCTGACGCTACCACCACGTTCCGTGCAACTGCAGAAGGTATTGGCTATAACGGCCTGGTGGGAAGGAACGAATCCACCTACGCTGCACAAACCGCGCTGAGCGTGGATGCCAAGATCCCCCCTTACCTCACCGTGGGTGACAGGGCTTTGATCCCGCTCGTCATTAAGAATAACGGCACCGAGAAAGTGTCTGTTTCTATTCGCACAGAACTACCGGCGAATTTCCGTTCCGGCGATTACAACACTGCACCGGTGCTGGAACCGGATAGTTCTTACCAGGTATTGGTTCCTTTAGAAGCTACTTCAGCCATGAAAGGCATCATACGTTTCCACGTAAGTACACCATCAAACGACGAGACGCTTTCCCTCCCCGTGTCAGCAACAGACAAGGGATTCCCGGTGATCAAAACATTCTCCGGTGACAAATCAGAGACCCATCATTTTAAGATCAATAAAATGGTGCCCGGTTCACTGGGTTCTCAATTGAAGTTGTACCGCACGCTGGAAGGCCAGCTCCTCGATGGTATCGAATCCATGTTACGCGAACCGTATGGATGCTTTGAGCAAACGTCCTCCAGTACCTATCCGAATGTATACGTACTGAAATACCTGCGTGAATCAGGTAAATCGAATCCCGCCGTTGAAAAGAAAGCCCTGGATTATATCCAAACCGGTTACAAAAGGCTGGTCGGTTTTGAAACAGCCCAGGATGGATTCGAATGGTTTGGGAAAGCACCCGCGCATGAAGCCCTCACAGCTTACGGCCTGCTCGAGTTCACAGACATGCAGGAATTCGTGCAGGTTGACAGGAAAATGATGGAACGCACTAAGAAATTCCTGCTCGACCGCCGGGATGGCGAAGGCGGATTCAGGCAGGCCTCCGGTGGCTATGACCGCTTTGCTTCAGTGCCCAACAAGATCGCTAACGTGTACATCGTGTATTCGCTCACACAGGCTGGCATTGGCAACGAAATACAAAAGGAATATACTGCCGCGTTAAAGCAGGCGATCGAAAGCAACGACGGGTACCAGATGTCTATGATGGCACTTGCGGCCAGCAACATGAAAGACACCAAAAACTATCAGCACCTGATGCAATTGCTCTTAGCCAGTTACCAGGAAACGCAGCTTGCTGCAGAGACCAGTGTAACAAACAGCAGGGATGCTTCACTGAAAGTAGAAACACTTTCTCTATATGCACTGGCTCTGATGCGTGAAAAAGATCCCCGTTTGGGAGCGATAGCAGAGATCGTTTCATCCATCCTGGATGAGAAGAGCTATTACGGCTACGGCTCAACGCAGGCAACGGTGCTGGCATTAAAAGCCGTGGTTGAATACTCAAAGCTCACCAACGCCAACAGCCGGAACTGCGACGTCCAGTTCGTATTGAATAAAAAATCATTTGACAACGACGCCACCGCGACTGCAAGTCTTCGCGAAGGTGAAAACTCCTTCTCGGTAGCCTTCAGCAAAGAATCGGAAACACTGCCTTATAACCTGGAAGTCGCTTACTTCACCTATACACCACCGAACAGCGAAAAGGCGGCGTTGAAAATATCCACTACCCTCGGTAACGCACAACCCCGGACAGGAGAAACAGTGAGGATGCAGGTGGATGTTACAAACGAACAATCCGCGCTGCAACCAATGGCCATCGCCAAAATCGGTATACCGGCCGGCTTGTCTGCGCAACCCTGGCAGTTAAAAGAGATCATGGAAAAGAACCAGGCCAGCTATTACGAGATCTTCGATAATTACCTCGTATTCTACTGGATGGGATTCGCTCCAAAGGAGACAAAAACGATCAACCTCGATCTGAAAGCGGAAATACCCGGCAAATACAAAGGGAAGGCAAGCAATTGCTACCTGTACTATACTCCGGAACACAAGCATTGGAATGAAGGGATAGAAGTAGAAGTGATCGCCAACTAAACTGGGTGAACATCCGCTAAAAAAGCCACCTTACGGGTGGCTTTTTTAATGCTGCTACCGCTCGCCACTCCCCCAGGCCGCACATACAGTAACCATAAACGAATAGGTTCGTATTCACTTATTTTATGCTCCACACTTCATCTGCTTTCTATGAATACAAAGAATGTCCTTTCTGCTCCCTGTTGCCTGTTCATCTTAATGCTTTTTGGAACCACAGCCGCGTTCGCCCAGGAGAATAACCTGGGTGGCCAACTCATGGATGAGAAAGGCCTGCCTGTCGCATTCGCCAATGTCACCTTACTGAAAGAGGACGACAAAGCATTTCGCCTTGGTAAGGTCACCGATTCCTCCGGCAGGTTTTCCTTTGTAATAGCCGCACCTGGAAAATACCTGCTCCAGTTTACCGCGCTCGGCTTCAAAGAAAAAAAGACCGACCCTTTCGAGTGGATGGGTACCTCCAAAGACCTTGGAACCGTCGTTCTGCAAACCGATACCAAAAACCTGCAGGATGTTACGGTTTCGTCATTGCGACCAACCATCATTCAGAAAGCGGATCGGTTGGTAGTAACAATAGAAGGTACGGCGATGGCCGCCGGTAATACTGCGTTCGCGGTACTGGCAAGGGCGCCGGGCGTATTCATCGATGCCGATGGGAATATCCAGTTGAACGGCCGCAGCGGTGTAACTGTGATGATAGATGGAAAACTAACCTATCTCTCCGCTAGGGACCTCCGCAATTTCCTGGAGGGCATGTCAGCCGAAAACGTAAAGAACATCGAGATCATTACAAACCCATCTGCGAAATACGATGCGGAAGGCACTTCAGGCATGCTGAACATCAACCTTAAGAAAAATACGCAGCGTGGAATGAATGGCAGCGTATACGCGGGTGGCAACTATAACTTCTATGGCCAGACAGGATACAGCTATGGAAGCAATCTCAACTTCAAAGGTGGTAATTGGAATTCATTCCTGAACCTCGATGGCGTACGCCGGGTGGGTGGAAGGAACGCGACCTTCACACGTGTATTTTATGCGCCCGGGAAGACAACCTACTTCGACCAAACGGCGATCGGCAATTTCCAGGTGGATGCGCCCCCTTCCGTTCGCTTTGGTACCGATTATAACATCAACAGCAACCACAGCATCGGCGTAATGGGATTTTTCTCATCCAGCAAGGCAAAGGAGGCTTTCCTCACTGAAACACACATCGGCAATGCGCCTGGTCAATACCAGCAGTTTATTGATGCGGACAACATCAACAGGGGAGAACACCAGAACCTCACATCCAACCTGCATTACACCGGCAAGTTGGATACGTTGGGACGGTTATTGACAGCAGACCTTGATTACGTTAAGATCAAGAACCATCGGCAATCGGACCTTAATAATTACTTCACCGATCTCACCTCGGGTACAAAGACCCAGGACATCCTGTTTACAAGAGTGCCCGCCGGCTACGACATCTATTCCGCCAAAATAGATTACACGCACCCCCTTAACAAAACGGATAAACTGGAAGCCGGCGCTAAGGTCAGCCACGTGGAATCCGACAACGACTCGCGCTTCTATTTCAACAATGGATCACTGGCCTTGGATCCCAGCCGGACAAACTATTTCAATTACAGGGAAAATATTTACGCGGCTTACCTGAACTGGAATGGCACCTTGTCAAAAAACTTCACGGCACAAGCCGGGGTGCGCGCTGAACAAACCCGGGGCACCGGCACCTCTTTTACCACCGGTGAAATAAATAAACGCAAATACCTCGACTTCTTTCCCAGCCTGTTCCTTCAACAGAAGGTCAGCGATAATTACGGTATCAACTATAGCTACAGCCGCAGGCTCACGCGCCCGAACTATGGCAACCTGAACCCATTCCGCGCTTACCGCGATCCCTACACCTGGTACGAAGGCAACACCTCCCTGCGCCCGCAATACACCCATTCATTCAGCATTGCCCAAACCTTCAAAAAGCTCTATATACTCACACTCAGTTACCAGCTCAATAAGGATGTCATGGCTGAAATACCCATCCTCGATGTTTCAAATGCCACAACGGTTTACACAACGGGCAACGTAGATGATGGCCACAGTGTGAGCGCAACAGCACTCGCGCCATTGCGTCTCGCGAAAAAATGGGAATCACAGAATACCATCCTGCTTTCGTACAATAAGTTCAGTATGATGAGCAACCAGGGCCTGGTGGTAAACGATCAGCTCTTCTTTATGTTCCAGAGCAATCATACCATCCTGCTTCCCAAAGACTACCGGGTTGAATTGAACCTGCTGTACCGCGGACCCGGCGCATCGGGCCTCTACCATATGGCTGCCATGCACCGTGTGGATGTCGCTTTTAAGAAATCCTTCCTGCAGAAAAAATTCGATGTGAGTGTGAACGTGAACGATGTCTTCAAAGGCTTCCGTTATCTCTGGACAACCGACATCGGTGGAAACGTAAATGAATTCAACCAGTATTTCCGCTGGAGAAGTGTAGCCCTGACGCTGCGATACAATTTCAGCAGGGGACAGAAAGTAGACCAGAAAAGGAGAAACGCTACGCTGGAAGAATTGAACCGTACCTGACAAGCCATCACTTAGCCGGTTCTTTCTTTTCCGCCACGAAAATAAACTCACTTCCCGGCTCATCACTTCCAAACGTGCCTTTCCGCGGCCCGGATGGAAGCGTTTCTACATAGGTAAAGATGTTGGAAGTAGTAAGTACGCCTCTTTCTGTTGCGTCGCGCAATGCTTTCAGGAATTGCTTGGCAAAAGGGGAATGAAGTTTATCATAACCATCCGGCACCACGTTTTTACCGCCAGAGGTCATGTATATCCGGGACCGGAACCTCAGCTTCTCAGATAAAAATGAATTGTTATCAAGAGCCGCGTAAACGTCCTGCCCCTTTGTTCGAAAGGCCTGCTGTGCGATACGCGCGTCGAAAGTGCCGCCGAAGCACACGTCCAGCATCACGAAAATATTTCTTGCCCTGAACTGGTTGATGATCTTCTGGAATTCCGCGTACTTCATATATGTCTTCTTGAAAGGATCCGCCGTGTAAGTCGCGGAGTTGGCGAATACAAGCACACCATCATCAAAGAAAGCGCTGTCATAATCTCCATGACCCGCGATGAATAAAAAGAACTGGTCGTTGGAGTCAAGGTTGCGGGAGTAATACTGAAGCGCATCATACACCGCGTCCAGCGTTGGATCGATCAAAAGCCGGGACTTGAATCCATAATTCAAACCGAGCTCATCGGACACCTCTTTCGCGTCCAGCGCCGGATTATTCAGGTTATTCCAGTCTGGTTTCCCCGCGTAATTATTGGTGCCGATCACCTGGCATGTAATACAACAACTCCTCCATGAATTGCTTTTCGAAAAAGAAACGGATATATGGACGCCCCGCAACGGCGGGACATTCCATTTCCTTCTTACGCACAGCGTATTCTACCTTCTCCGCTTCAGGGCCGCTGGTGAAAAGTGAAAATATATTCAATGATGCGGGTAGCGACGTGAGGCAATAATTCAACGGCCCCGCGTCTATACGCTCGTTACCACAACGGGTTTCATCATAACCATACCCATTGGGAACAATGATAACACGGTTACGCTTCGTCAGCATATGCATCGCTGGTGCGGTCTCGAATAGCTTCTTCACGAATTCCTGCTGGAAGTGTTCCGTGCTCCCCGCCTCGGTGATGATCAGTTGGTTGTTAGCCGGCACCAGCTCGAACAGGTCTTTAAAATTAGCGAGCGTGATCCCTGCCTTTTTCACCGCGTTCGAGTCAACGATGTCACTCACGTCAAAAGGGGCGAAATAGATCTCCTGCCGCCCGGTGGAATCATGGTACAGCGCCGAATAGCCGCAGAAATTGAAAATGAAATAATCCTCTGGCTTCGACTGGTTGATCACGTTGTTTAACGCCTTGTAGATATCTGCACGTTTCGCGCCCCTATCCAGTAAGGTATAACTCATCATTCTTGCTGAATCTGTCTTTACCTGCAGGAATTGTTGCTCGATAAATGTGGTCATCCGGCTGGCATCGGAAACCGAGTTGTTGGATTGGATGAACTTCCGTGACATATTATAACCGTTCACGCCAATGGAGATGACGTAGCAGTCACCCGCTACCTGTTTCGATTTGATGACCGTCGTTCCGGGCACCGTGGCTTTGGCGCTGTAGGTAAACAGCAACTGGTCTTCATCTCCCGCGAT
>JAJTCI010000129.1 GCA_021323155.1 Chitinophagaceae bacterium
GATCAAGCTGGCGAAGTATGTCATCTCGGCACCGTCTTTCGATATGTGTCCAAAACCTGATAAGCCGGAGTATGCTTTTATTGGTCGCAGTAACGTAGGTAAGTCTTCCCTCATCAACATGCTGACCAATCATAAAGGTCTTGCCAAAACATCCGCGTCCCCGGGGAAGACCCAACTGATCAATCACTTCGAGGTGGAGAGCAGTGCGGCCGCTAAGGCGCCCACCGAGCGGTGGTACCTGGTGGACCTTCCCGGGTATGGCTACGCGAAATTATCGCAGAGTACGAGACGCCGATGGGAGCAGATGATCGATAACTACCTGCGCAAAAGAGAGAACCTTGTGCACGTCTTCGTATTGATCGATGCAAGGCACCCTCCCCAGAAGATCGACCTGGAGTTCGTGGCTAAACTGGACCAGTGGCAGGTCCCGTTCGCAATCGCCTTTACGAAATCGGATAAGGAGAAGCCGGGTGTGGTACAACGCAATGTCCAGGCGTTTTTTGATGCATTGAAACAGACCTGGCAGTTCCTGCCGCAGTACTTTGTAACCAGCGCTGAAAAAAAGCTAGGTCGTGAAGAAGTGTTGAGTTTCATACAGAAGTGCAATGATAACCTGCACTAAAGCCGCTTAAAAAGGAAGTCCTCAGCGACTTTGGAATAAGCTTTGCTTTAACACTTCTGAAATCACAATTTCCTAATCACAAAAATCGAGGAGAGGCTATGCAAACGCTTTTCTTATCTGTAATGGCGGTTGTTACCGTGCTGTTTATTTCACTGATCGTTATCGCGCACAAAAGAAGTAACCTCAACAGGTAGGCTGTATTGTGCGATGCGAGTGGATAACATTCAAGGTTTATCCGTTAATAAAAGGTATATTTAGAAAAATCCTTTTATGCAACAAGCCGTGCTGTACGTTATTATCGGTGTTGTCTTGCTGGCCGTATTAATCATAGGGCTTACCAGGAAACGGAAGACAGAGGATTAACAACAGCCGCGAGGCGTTGATTAACCCTGGCACTGTGAAAATCAGTTTACCACTTTGTCGGCGCAGCAACTGCTGGCAAAGGCCTCAGGTTTTGCCTTGAACGCAAAGCCCATCCCCAGGATATATCCCATTGCCTCTTTGAGCGCATCATTGCTCTTGAAATGAGGATTGGTATTGATGTCAGCATGCACTTCCATGTCCACATTGTACTTAATAAAAAGATCGCATAACTCGTAGGCGATCTCAATACTCTTTGCTACTTCCACCAGCATGCGTTCCTTGATGTGGAACTGCTGGCGTGTCTTCTCGTTGTGGATGTACATGAAGCCACCATTGTGTTCCCGCAGGAACACGATCACCGTGGCGAATTCGGTTTCGCTGCCTTTCACCTGGCTGTCTGTACCGATGCAGACCTTCATACGAACGCCGAGCTCGGTTTCCCGCCGGATGGTTTGTTCAACGGCCTCTTTGATGGGCAGGTGAATCGTTTCTCCATTGAATTTTCTCCAACGCATAATTTAATAGGTTTTTGTAAGTTACCCAATCTTTGCGATACAAAGTTCAATGGAGGGCTGCGAGCTTATTAACAGCTGTGGGTTTCGGGGCGAAAAAGTCAGGAAGTCATCAGTCAAGGGAAGTCATCAGTCAAGGGAAGTCATTAGGCCAGCCCAAGAACTAGCTACCTGCAACCTGATACCTGTAACCTGCTACCTAATACTGCCCCGTGCCCAGCATCACCAGCGTACAGCCCATCACCGCTTCGATGCCCTGTTGTTCGGCCATCTCTACCAGTTCATCGTTTTCGGTCCCGGGGTTGAATATGATGCGTTTTGGGTGCAGGGAGAGGATGTAATCGTAGTACGGTACCTGGTTGGTGGGATTGAGGTAAAGGGTAATGGTGTCCACCCCTTCTTCATCCGGGTGCTCTTTCGTGATGTGAATGCCTGCTACCTCCCCTTCCTTCTTACCGATGGCCACTACCGGATGCTGGTGCGCCCTGAGCCGGTTAATCGCCAGGTAGCTGTAACGGGAAGGATTATCAGAAGCGCCGAGTACCACTGTCTTCTTAGGCATATGCAAGTTTACAATAATCGCTGCAACCATCCTGCCATGTTCAGGGTGTGCCGGCACCCCGGCTATGGAGCCGGCGCCGGGAACGGGTGCTGCTCATGCAGGAAATTGCTGAAATAAGTTTTTATATAATGATTTCTTTCTAACTTAACCCTCCCAAACATCACCACAACTAACCAAATAATTATCTATGGCAAAGGCAAAAAAGAAGGCAGCTAAAAAAGCTGCGAAAAAATCTCCTGCGAAAAAAGCCGCTAAAAGACCTGCTTCTAAAAAGAAAGCTGCGAAGAAATCTGTAAAAAAGACCGCGAAGAAAGCATCTAAGAAACCGGCTTCACGTAGAACTTCCCGCCCTGCAAAAAAAGCGGCTAAGAAAACCGTAAGAAAAGCGGTGAAGAAAGCCGCTGCTAAAAAAAGCGCCGGTAAAAAGGCGGCAAAAAAATCGGCTCCTAAAAAAGCAACGAGACCAGCAGCTAAAAAGGCAGCAAAAAAAGCTGTTAAGAAATCTGCACCAAAAAAAGCTGCAGCTAAGAAAGCGGCACCAAAGAAAGCCACACCAAGACCAGCGCCATCCCGCCCAGTTAACCAAACTGACGACAATAACGGTTCACCAGCACCTTCGACCTCTACGCAACCTTCGGTGGAAGAGCCAACACCGTCAGAAGGAATGGGAGATCCAAACATGAACCCGGATAACGAAAGAAGGGGGGACGATTAAATAGCTTCTTTTCTTAAAAATCTTCAACTCCTGCACCGCAGGAGTTTTTTTAGTCGGAAAAGATAATGATCTCTACCCGGCGGTTCAACTGTCTCCCGTTCGCGGTAGCATTCGTAGCACGCGGTCGCGTTTCCCCGAAGCCCGCGGTCTCCATCATAGAGGATGCGATCGGGTGTTTATCCGCGAGGTAAGTCTTGATGGTCACGGCACGTTCCCCGGACAATTTTAAGTTGTATGCATCGGTTCCCACATTATCCGTATGGCCCTCGATACGCAGTTTAGCGAATACGATGTTACGTATGCGCTCGCCCAGGCTGTCGATCCTTGCCGCAAACGCGGGGTTCAGCCGGCTGCTGTTGAACTCGAATAATACATCGGGAACGATGAGCGTGTCTGTTTTCGGATGAGGGGAAGGTGTCGGCTTAACTGTAGGTACAATTGGCGGTACAATGCGAACTGTATCTTTTTTCGGACGACCGGGGAACAGTGAGCTATCGATGGGTATAGCCTCCACAAAACGGGCGGGGTGACGGAAATTATTGTTGTATACCTGGTCTTTGATCGCCTCGTACTCCGGGCAGGTTTGCAAAGCGGGATCGAGTGCCACTAAGCGCACCTCATCGATCCAGTAGTTGACCGGTCGTTTTTTTCTTGAACTGCGCTTGGCACGAAGGAGCGCTTTCTGCTGGAAATTCCCGATCGTAAGGTATCGTTCACCACCGTTGGCGGTGAAAGTAAAATTCACCTGCATCCAATCTTTTGAGTTGCCGGTGACACTGTCGGGTGTGATGGTGATCAACCGCTTCCGGCTGTACAAAGAATGATTCCGCGAACCCGGTTCTCCCGGCGCGATCCACAGATCCAGGTAATCGAAATCAAACGTAGGAATGTGAATCCTGAAACTGAGCCGGTATTTCGCTTGTGGCATCAGCGTGCAAAGCATTTTGGTATAGATGTAATTGCCTACGCTGGTCTCTTTCCTTGGCTCTCCCATCCGGATGATCTCGTAATGGTTACCGTCGCGGGACTCGGTAGGCGACATCTGCGCATAACGCGGCATAAAGAACCAGGCCTCCGGCGCGCAGGTCACCTGGTATTCAATGCAGACATTCCTTTCTTCAAAGCCTCCGTTTGCCACGAGGTTTTGCGGGTGGGCTGAATGAAACAGGAGGGAGAAGATGACCAGCCAGGTACAACGCTGCATACAGCGAATATCCGCCGAAAAAGATAAATATGCTGTTAACAAAAAGTCCTGCCACGGCAGGACCTCATTATCTTTTGTTAAACGAGCATTCGCAAAGGTTCTTCCAGCAATCCTTTGAGTGTTTGCAGGAACGCGGCGCCACTGGCACCATCTACTACGCGGTGATCACAGCTCAGCGTTACTTTCATTACGTTGCCGGGTACCACATTGCCATTCTTTACAACGGGCACCTGTGCGATCCCGCCAACGGCGAGGATACAGGCATCGGGTGGATTGATGATCGCGGTGAACTCGTCTATACCGAACATGCCGAGGTTAGAAATGGTGAACGTGCTGCCTTCCCAATCGGCGGGCTGGAGTTTTTTATCCTTCGCCTTCTGCGCGAAGTCTTTCACTTCTACAGCGATCTGGCTGAGTGATTTTCCGTCAGCGAACCGCACTACGGGAACGAGTAATCCTTCGTCTACCGCTACCGCCACGCCGATGTTCACATGATGGTTGATGCGGATCTTCTCGCCCAGCCAGCTGCTATTCACCTTCGGGTGTTGCCTGAGCGCAACCGCTACGGCTTTCAACACGATATCGTTAAAGGAGATCTTTACCGGGCTTGTCTCATTGATCCGGACCCTTGCTGCCACCGCGGCATCCATGTCAATGCTCATGGTGAGATAGAAATGCGGCGCTGAAAACTTGCTTTCCGCAAGGCGTCTTGCGATGGTCTTACGCATCTGCGATACGGGGACTTCTTCAAAAGAAACCTGTCCCGCAGGACTGGCTGGCCGCGCGATGGCCTGTTGCCTGTCACCTGTTGCCTGTTGCTGTTTATCGCCTCCTGCCTGCTGTTGCGGTTGGTAATTCTCTACGTCAGTTTTGGTGATGCGACCATTGTCACCGGAGCCTTTTACATATTTCAGGTCAACGCCTTTTTCTGAAGCGAGTTTTTTCGCCAATGGGGAAGCCAGTATCCGCCCATCGTTCACTACCGGCTGCTCGTTGTTCGTTGCCTGTTGGCCAGAAGGCACCTGCCCGGCTGGAATGTTCCCGGCAGTTCCACCTGTGGAAACGTCGCCTTCCGCTTTTTGCCGGTCAGCGGCATCCTGCGTGGTCGGCTGTTTGCCGCCACCTGCTTTCAAGCCATTTACGATCTCATCCACGTTCAACCCGTCTTTACCAATAATGCAAAGCAGGTCATTTACCTGGATCTTTTCGCCTGCTTTCGCTCCCTGGTACAACAGTTTGCCGTCTTTATAACTTTCGAGTTCCATGGTGGCTTTGTCGGTTTCGATATCCGCCAGCACTTCACCTTTCTTAACGTTGTCTCCGACGTTTTTGTGCCACCCGGCGATAACGCCTTCGGTCATTGTATCGCTCAGGCGCGGCATCAGGACTACTTCCTCCATGGAAGCGTAATCTTTGTTGCCCGTTGATGGTTGTTCGTTGTTCGACTGCTTTTCTACCGGCTGACCGTTCCCGGCCGGCTGGCTGGCGGACTGCAGACTTTTATCTACCGGATCCTTGCTCCCTTCTGCTGGCTGCTGACTATTGCCTGCGGCCTGTTGATTATTGCCTGCCGTGTGCTGCGTCACCAAAGCGCTCACATCTTCACCTTTCTTTCCAATAATGGCCAGCAGGTCATTTACCTGGAGTTTCGCGCCACCATCGCCGCCAAGGTGAAGGATATATCCCTCCTGGTAGCTCTCCAGTTCCATGGTAGCCTTATCGGTCTCTATTTCTGCAAGCAGGTCGCCTTTTTTTACCGGGTCACCAACTTTTTTATGCCATGCAGCGATCACACCTTCTGTCATGGTGTCGCTTAAGCGGGGCATCAGGATCACTTCAGCCATTCTGAGAAGAATTTATTGGTTACCATCAGCCGAATAAGCAATTAGCCAGTGTGCCCGCACGCCCCGAACGTTAGTTTGGTTAAAGCGGGCACTGCACCGTTCAGATTGCTACTCAGCCAATGAGCGCCGAAATTACAGGAAATGAGCCACATTACAGATTGCTGCCAGGCAGTTGAAACCGTTTTGATGGATTGAACCCGGGCAAAATATCAAAAGGGGAATGAACGGGCGATATATGTGCAATAACCTATCCCGCAAACATATAGAATGGACAGTGATACTAACGGCTGTTGGTATTTCGTTGTTGTGTAAAAGGCACTAAACAAGCATCATTACACAGCGGCTGGTTGTCCTGATAAGAGTGGTACACCCGGCTCGCGATAAATTCCGTAAGTTTAGAGCACAGATAATTACTTTTACCCAAAGCCTCGTCCATGATATCGAAGATCTCAGAAGGTGTTGAAATAAGCGTGGAGACATTCTACCAGCCCGATTACAGCAATCCAAAGCAGCATGAATACATGTTCGCTTACCGCATATCGATCGAGAACCACAACAACTTTTCCATACAACTACTCAAAAGGCATTGGCAGATCTTCGACAGCAACGGCGAATACCGCGAGGTGGACGGCGAGGGTGTGGTAGGGGAGCAGCCAGTACTTCCGCCGGGTGAACAATATAAATATGTCAGCGGTTGCAACCTGAATACGGAAATGGGCCGGATGGTGGGTACCTACCAGATGGTGAACCAGGAAAACCAGAAGGTTTTTGACGTGAATATCCCACCGTTCGAGCTGATCGTGCCCGCGAAGCTTAATTAATGAGATTTCTTGTCACTATATCAGCATTGCTTATCAGTGCCTCTATTTTCGCGCAGCAAAGTGGAGCGGGGACCAACCCCAGGGAGTCACTGCAGCCATCCCAGGCTGACAGCTTAACAAAACCTAAGATGTTCTTCCGTTGCGGGACAACGAACTTCCCCAAGGGGCCATTGTATATTGTTGACGGGAAGATCAGCGACTCACTTACGGTTAGCAAAATTACTCCAACCCAAATCGCATCGATGGAGGTGTTGAAAGGTGCTCCCGCAACGGCACTATACGGAAGCCGGGGTATTCATGGTGTTGTGTTGTTAAAAACAAAGAC
>JAJTCI010000130.1 GCA_021323155.1 Chitinophagaceae bacterium
GGAGGTAGATTTTTTTCATAGATCCTCCTTTGCGTTCAAGCCGTTCACCAATTGGGGAACGTCATTCCTTACTTGATGACATACCACTTCGTACCGTCTGTCTGCAGTTTCACTACAGTCCAGTCGTTGTAAATACTCATCGACGTACCATCTTCGATCGAACCGCTGATGATGACATCGTTGGTGAGGCCACCCGCGATCTTTTTGACGATGTACGTACGCCCGCTGATGGCACTGCTCGGAGAAGGCAGCGTTACCGTTACCGCTGCGCCGGAAGCGTCTACCAGCACGGTGTAATCAGTTGCGCCGAGGGTTGTATTGCTGGTTACAGTACGGATGCTCAGGGATAAGCTACCTGAAACCTGTAACGTGGAGTTCGCTGTACCGGTATTACCTACCAACGCGGTGGCCGCGGCAGTAAGTGAATCCTGGAATGTTTTGTTACCGCCGAAGGTTTGTGTCTCGACTGATACACCACCCGGTGTACTTGCAGTAGCCGCGTGTAACACAAGACTGTCTGACAGCGCGCCAACGATCCTTGACAAGCCATTCGCATTACTTGTATTCTTGAATGCGCCAATGAACCAGTTACGAAAAGCGTCGGTAGCGATCGTTCTTCTTCTTACTGATCCGCCTGCCGCTGTATCAACAACAAGTATCTCGGTCAGGTCGGTGCTGGAGTTAAGGTTATGGAACTTCACACTATCGGTCACATACAATTTGCCTGTGCTGGAGGAGTCGGCAACAGTCAAGTTGTCGCTCACGGTGAGGTCTTTTGAAACGGTCGCGTTTTCATTGATGGTCACATCACCCGTTGTTCCGTCTATCACCAACCTTTCCAGGTTGTTTGTAATGATCTTGAGTGACTGGGCATTGAGTGACCCGAGTTTTTCATTACCGGTAAGGTTGTCACCTTCTTTCGACCACTTCGCAAGTGACACGGAGTCGGTGGTGATGCGCTGCCAGATGCCGGACTTACGCATATAAAGTCCTTTCCCTGTAGCGGAAGCCGGTGTGAAATAGATGAGCATTCCATCAGGCGGGTTCAGCGCGTTGATCGCGGCTGTATCAGTTAGACGTGGCAGCAGGAAACCCTGTTTGTCACTCTCTAATTCTAAGATGGAAGATTTCTGGATCTGTGTCGGGTTGGTACCCACTTTTAACTGGGCGTAAGAATTTGTCGCCGTGAATACTACAAGGATGACAATAGCGATCCTTGTAAGTTTTGTAAAAACTTTCATGGTTATTGGATTTGGGTTCAACAATATTATTGCTTCAATATTGGGTTACGGCATTGAAGCAATAATTACAATACGTGAATGAAACGGCGGCTATTTTCCGTTTAGTATCCGGTTGTGAAAGAATTTTAGAAGATTGCAGGATACACCTTATCCGGTGCCGCATACTTCGTAAATCTACGAAGGGGAAGATGCAAAAAACGAATACATATAAGGGACAGCCTACATATCAGGCAGGCAAAACCCGGTCAGTTTGCCTGGAACAATTCCCCGAAATGTTGCTTCAGGCGGCGCTTGTACTTTGATTTATACAGCTGCATACGCAGGCGATGATTGGGTTCAAACGAAACAACAGAAATGCTGGTCGGGAATTTTTTCTTCCCCGATTGACCGATCGAAAACGTCAGGTTATACAGCGTATCCGGTCCGTAGGGGTATTTTTTTACGAGGTAAAACCCCTGCGACCAGGCGTTTCTTACATAAAGCTCTGAGGTGGAATCTTTTCCAGAGAGCACCTTCACGTATTTGATGCTGTCATTCTCTTTTATCTTGTAATAAAGCGACTCCTGTTCACGCGCGGGGAAGAATTTTTCATATCCTCTTTCTATCTCAAGACCTTTCGCTTTTAATCTTGTGATGATCTCGCTTTCTGTACCCCGGGTGTAAAAAGCCTCATGATACTGTACATGGTTGGACGGGTAGTAATACAGCGGCCTGTACGGCATTGAAGTGCTGCAAAAAGCAATAAAAGCAGTTATTGCCAGCAATTTACCAGCCCATCTGCCGGCGTGGGGTGATGACAGGGGAGACTTGAACCTGCAGAATGGCAACACGGATAGCGCGATAAGATCGGTATAGTCGATCACGCGACCAACGGGAAGCCCAAGGGAATCATTGCAGAATAAGATGAATGGTTCTGCGACCGGGGATTTCCACCAGGTGAAAAACAGCGCGGCGAAGATCAATGCGCTAATACGATGGAAGGGAAAGCAGGCGACCAGGAATGTTCCGAAAGCAAACATGCCGAAAAAGTCGGAAAGCTTACCGGTAAACCAGTTACCCAAGGACTGCTTCAGCCAGAGATCGTTTACCACAAGCAACACGAGGCTGAGGATAAATGCCGGCCGGATCAGTATGCGGTAATCGGGTTTCATAGTGGCGTTAAGATACTAAAATAAGAAACCGGGACGCCGTTCCTGTTATTCAATAAACGACAGGATAATCATCAAAGGGATCAATGCCAATAGGAGGGTGCCCACCGATACAAAGAAAACACGGGCCTGCACCGGGCGTATAAACTGTAGAACGATACCAATGAGCAGGTTGATCACAACCAGGGCGAGATAGAAGAAAACTAAGAGAGCGATGCTCTTGTCACTGTCAATACTATGCACCCGGGCAACCAGTAAGGCAACAAGGATGAGGTTAACCAGGCTGACCGATATCAATAACTTTCTATTCACGTTCACGGGTTTTCCGCGCCAGGTGAATATACCATCACCGCATAAAAAAAGGAGCATCGCTGCTCCTTTAGAAGATTAAAGTGGCTCACTTTCGGGAAGTGAACCACTTTGCTTATAATGTACGCTTCACTTCTTCTTCTTCGTAAGCCACGAGGGTATCGCCCGCCTGGATATCGGTAAAGTTCTTCAAAGTAAGTCCACACTCGTAACCTGCAGCTACCTCTTTCATGTCGTCTTTGAAGCGCTTCAAGCTGCCCAGTTCCGCGTAACCGCCTTCCTGCCTGGGGTAGATAAGGATACCATCCCTGAAGAGGCGGATCTTGCTGTCGCGCTTCACCTTGCCATCGAGTACATAACATCCGGCAACGGTTGCTTTGTCGAACTTGTACACTTCGCGTATCTCGATATTCGCCACTTCTTTCTCCTGCACCTTCGGATCCAACATCCCTTCCATCGCACTGCGGATCTCGTCGATCGCGGTGTAGATGATCGAGTACATTTTGATCTGCACGCCTTCGTTCTCCGCCAGCTTGCTCGCCTGCAGCGAAGGACGCACGTTAAACCCAACGACTATGGCATCGGAAGCAGTTGCAAGTAACACGTCACTTTCAGAGATCTGTCCAACTGCCTTGTGCACCACCCTTACGGCGATCTCCTGCGTAGACAATTTCTGCAATGAGTCACTCAATGCTTCTACCGAACCGTCCACGTCACCTTTGATGATGATGTTGAGTTCCTTGAAGTTTCCAAGTGCCAGGCGTCGGCCGATCTCGTCGAGCGTGATGTGTTTTCTCGCCCTGAGACCCTGTTCACGCAGTATCTGCGCACGCTTGGTCGCTACCTCTTTTGCTTCTGCCTCGTCTTCGAATACTTTGAATTTCTCACCTGCTTGCGGCGCACCGTTCAGTCCGAGTATCACCACCGGTGTGGATGGCGGCGCTTCTTCCACGCGCTGGTTCCTTTCATTGAACATTGCCTTCACCCTTCCGTAGTGCTGTCCGCTCACGATCAGGTCGCCCTGGCGCAGCGTACCGTTTTGTACAAGCATGGTAGCTACATAACCGCGGCCTTTGTCCAAAGAAGCTTCAATGATATTACCGGAAGCTTCCCTGTCGGGGTTCGCTTTCAGGTCAAGTATCTCGGCTTCCAACAGTATCTTTTCGAGGAGCAGGTCAACGTTCATTCCTTTCTTGGCCGAAAGTTCCTGGCTCTGGAATTTACCACCCCAGCTTTCCACCAGGATGTTCATACCCGCCAACTGCTCATATATCTTTTGTGGGTTAGCCCCGTCTTTATCGATCTTGTTTACCGCGAAGATCATCGGTACGCCGGCGGCCTGGGCGTGGCTGATAGCCTCTTTGGTCTGTGGCATCACCGCGTCGTCCGCAGCCACAACGATCACCGCGATATCGGTCACTTTCGCACCCCTGGCACGCATGGCCGTAAAGGCCTCGTGACCCGGTGTATCCAGGAAGGTGATGTGTTTACCCGTTGGCAGCGTCACCTCGTAGGCACCGATGTGCTGGGTGATACCACCGGCCTCACCCGCTACCACGTTGGCGCTACGGATATAGTCGAGCAATGATGTTTTACCGTGGTCAACGTGACCCATGATGGTCACGATCGGCGCGCGGGAAGAAAGGTCTTCTGCGTCGTCTTCGTCCTCCTCCTCATCAATATCCGATGTGTCGTCCACGCCAATGAATTCCACTTCATAATCAAATTCGCCTGCCACAAGCTCTATCACCTCCGCGTCGAGACGCTGGTTGATCGATACCATGATGCCGAGGCTCATACACTTGCTGATCACCTCCGCGAAACTCACGTCCATCAGGTTGGCGAGCTCACTCACCGTTACAAATTCCGTTACCTGTAGTTTGTTGTCCTGGACATCGCCTGCCTCAGCGGCCTCCTGTCTTTTTTCGCGGCGCTGCTTTGCTTTCAGGCTCTTGCCTTTGCCGCCCGCACCGGCGAGCTTCGCCTGTGTTTCGCGGATCTTGTCCTGTATCTCTTTCTGATCGATCTCTTTATCTACTGCAGGTCTTCCCCCGCGTGCGCCGCCTCTTTGCGGACGTTGACCACCACGGTTGAAGCCTTGTGCGCCCTGCCTGCCACCCTGTGGACGGTCAGTACCCTTCTGGATGCCGATGCGGCCTTCCGAAGGGCCAGGCGTGTCACCTTTCTTTTCGATAGGAATACGCTTACGCTTTCTCTTTTCATCCGTGCCACCCGTAGTAGCCTTAGGTCTTGTTTCACTATCTGCCGGCAGGTCTATTTTACCCAGGATCTTGGGACCCTCCAGCTTATCTGCTTTGATATTTTCAATCAGCGGTTCTTCTTCTTTGGCCTCTTCCGGTTCTGCCACCGGTGCTGCTTCGACCGCGGGCGCTTCTTCCGTTTTCTTTTTCGCAGCTTTTTTCTTTGGCTTTTCTTCGGCAGCCGGCGCCTCTTCTTCTTTCTCCGCTTTTTTCTTCGCGCCTTTTTTCGGACGCGTAGAAGAATCGATCGCTGACAGGTCTATTTTGTCAAGCACTTTGGGGCCTTCCACCGCAGGTGCTTCTGCTTTCACCACTTCCGGCTCCGCGGGCTTTTCTTCTTTCTTTGGTTTTTCTTCTTTCTTCGGCTCCGCTTTTGGTTCCGGCTTGGGCTCTTCTTTGAATACGGGCTTGGCTTTGATCGAAATGTCCACGTCTTCCTTTCGCTTCTTCTCCTGCTGTACATTCTTGGGGATCTCTATCGCATCCGCCTTGGTCTTCGCCACCTTGTCTCCCTGGAACTCCTGCTGCAATGCACGGTACATCGGCTCAGAAAGCTTTGCAGTAGGCTTGAGATCGTCCTTGCTAAATCCTTTGCCTGCCAAAAACTCAATGAGGGTATCCTGCCCAACATTGAACTCTTTAGCGGCGGCTAACAATCGTGGTAATTTCAGTTCTGCCATTAAATGTTGTTTAGTCCATAGACCATAGCCTACCGACCATGGTTTTGATTTTTTATGTGACTCCAAAAGAGGTCATTAAGTCATCAAGTCATTTGGTCATTAAGGGTTCTCCTATTTGACTTCCTGTCCTACTGACTTATTGACTTTCTTAATCCTCTCTTTCAAATTCCGCCTGCAACACCTTGCGCACTTCGTCGATGGTCTCTTTTTCCAGGTCGGTCCTTCTTTCCAGTTCTTCTGTTGACAGGTCCAGGACGCTACGCGCGGTATCGCAACCCACGCGTTTCAATTCGTCGATCACCCATGTTTCGATCTCATCGCTGAATTCATCCAGGTCGATATCGAACTCGTTGCCCTGCTCTTCTTCTTCACGATACACGTCCAGTTCGAAACCGGTCAGTTCACAAGCCAGTTTGATGTTCACCCCGCGGCGACCGATCGCGAGCGATACCTGGTCTGACTTAAGGTAAACTTCGGCGTGCTTGGCTTCCTGGTCGATATTCATATAACTGATCTTCGAAGGCGTTAATGAACGCTGGATCAGGAGCTGTATGTTCGTCGTATAGTTGATAACGTCGATGTTCTCGTTCTTCAGTTCGCGTACGATGCCATGGATACGGCTTCCTTTCATACCTACGCAGGCACCTACGGGGTCGATCCTGTCGTCGTAAGACTCCACAGCCACCTTCGCTCTTTCTCCAGGTTCGCGAACGATCTTCTTGATGGCGATCAGGCCGTCAAATATCTCCGGCACCTCTATCTCCAGTAGTTTGGCGAGGAACTCGGGGCTGGTACGGGAAAGGATGATCACCGGTGTATTGTTCTTCATGTCAACACGACGAACAACCGCACGGATGTTCTCTCCTTTCTTGAAATAATCCTGTGGGATCTGCTCTGATTTAGGCAGGATGAGTTCGTTGCCGTCTTCATCCAGCAGTAACACCTCTTTCTTCCACACCTGGTATACTTCCGCGCTGATGATCTCACCGATGCGGTCGCCATATTTCTTGATCAGCACGTTTTTCTTGAGGTCGTTGATGCGGCTGGCCAGCGTTTGCTTGGCTGCCAGTATCGCGCGACGCCCGAAATCATAGATATTCATTTCCTGGTAGAGTTCTTCACCCACTTCAAAGTCGGGTTCGATCTTTATCGCGTCACTATATGCGATCTCGGCCAGGGGATTGATCACTTCGCCATCTTCCACGATCTCGCGGCGACGGATGATCTCGAGGTCACCTTTTTCCGCGTTTACGATCACGTCGAAATTCTCGTCGCTTCCAAACCTTTTCCGGAGCAGGGTTTTGAA
>JAJTCI010000131.1 GCA_021323155.1 Chitinophagaceae bacterium
CCCTTGATGCAAAGCTGGATGCGGCGAAGCTGAAAGCGGAGATATTCAGGAAGGCCGGGAATAATGGATGGGTGCTGGTGAAGACGATCGAGACAGCGAAAGGAAACTCATTTACAGACACCGGTGTTCCCAAAGGGTCAACGGTCGCCTACGTAGTGCGCCTGGTAGATGCAAAAGGGAAGTATTCCACTTTCAGCAATGAAGTCCCGTTGAGTTTTTAAGGTACTGACCGCTATAAATAATAATTATACATGGTTTCATGGAACGGATCATTTAAAACAATTCATAACAATGGCCTTTAAGAAAAGCAACATGATAAAGTCCGTACTCTTTTTTCTCCTGCCATTGTTTGTCGTGGCGGCAGTATCCGGGCAGGACAGCGCCAAGAAAAAGATCCCTGTGAAGATCACCGGGGTGCTGGGCATCACGTATGAAGGTTACGGGCTCAACCTCAATCCTGCGGGTACTAATATCTATTCGCGGCGAAAGCCCTGGAACCAGGTGCGGTTCGTTTTCACCCCGGTCTTGCAGGCGGGAAAGTTCAGCATACCACTCAACTTCAACTTCGCGGCTATGGTTACTAACATTGCAGGTCCTTATGCCGGCCTGAAGAACCAATCGGTAAAACAGTTCTTCACCAACCCCGCGAATAACTTCGGCATCAATCCCAAATACAAGTGGGCGGAGCTTCAGCTCGGCACTCAGTATTTGAAATATTCCGACCTGTCCACAGGTGATGTGGGCATATTCGGTGCCGGCTTCGACCTGCGACCAAAGACCTACCGCATCAAGTTCTTTACCGGCGTATCGCAATATGGTGTGAATGCTGTTTATCCTTCAGTAGGATCGCCACTGTCATCGGTAATCACCGGGGCTTACCAGCGGAACCACTGGATGTTCCAGCTGGGCAAGGAGAAGGAAGAGAAATACAACTTCGCCTTCAACTTTTCAAAAGGCAAAGACAGGAGGAGTTCTGTGGTTACACCGCCCTTAACAGTGATGCCGCAGGAAGGTTTCACGGCCAGCCTGGTGGCGGATGTGTATATGAACAAGGGATGGTATGTGAAGACAGAGGCCGCGCAGTCCTACTTTACCAGGGACCTTACACAACCACTGTCACCCAACTTCGATAATTCATTCAAGCCCTTTATTACAGGAAGGACCTCTACCGGGAAGGACTGGGCGGGTAACGCATCGATCGGTAGGAAGTCGAAGAACTTTGACATCGCTTACGTGACGAAGTATATCGGTGCGGGCTTCCAGACAACGGGTTATCCCTACCTGCAACCCGACCGCTGGGACAATACCATCAACACGCGATTCAATGCCTGGAAGGACAAGATCAACGTGGTGGCCAGCGTGGGGCAGCGCGTCAATAACCTTAGCAATACATCCATCAAGACCAACCAGTTCATCGGCAACCTCAACTGGTTCACGCAATTCACCGACCAGTTCAGCGTGAATGTGAGCTACAATAATTTCGGTTTCACTTCGGCCAGTGGTTTCAATCCTTATGGAATAAAGAATGTGAGTAATGACCTCGGGCTGAGCTCCACCTATTCCTGGAGCAATACGAAACGGATGAACATGATCACCTTCAGTTATAACCTGAGCAAATACGATGAGCGGGATGTGATCCTTGGCACCACCACTTCAAACAACACACATACGGTGTTGCTGAGCTACATCCCCACTTACTTTAATAGCCCTGTCACACCTGACTTCAGCGTTTTGTATTTCAACAACACGATGCCCACGGTGAAGAACACGCTGGTAACATTCAGCAGCAGCGTCAGCGCACCTGCCCTTAAAAAGAAAATGCAGTTAAGGGGGCAACTTCAGTATACCATCGGGAAGCTGAACAGTTATACTTCGAATAAGAACCTGCTTGCATCTTTGAACACAGATTACAATTTTCATAAGTACCAACAGTTTCAAATACGGGAATGAACTGGCACCACCGGCTTCACTGGACGGCGCAGCATATCTAGAATCAAATTATCGTACCGGGCTTCAATATAAATTCTGATCCATGAAAAAAGCAATCATCATCTCTATACTCCTGGCCGTTTTATCCACCACGGCCTTTTCGCAGGTTTCCGCATCTTTAACGGTAACACGACCTTCCGCAACGTTGAGCGAATGGGCCAACAATGGAACGATCACCTACGTGGTAGATGTTCCCCCGGCTATTACCAGGCAGGTGATCATCAAGGCTACCTTGAAGACCACGGATGGCACGGTGGTGGCAACGAAAGACCTCAGCAAAGCGCAGGTGTTCACCGTGCAGGGTACACGTATTTTCTTCGCGAAAGACGTGATCCCGTTAGACATCATGACCTTCACCGGTTCATACAAGACCACACTGGAAAAGACCGGGAAGCTTCCCGCGGGAACCTACCAGTTGGAAGTGCAACTGGTAGAACCCGGCCTCTTTGGCCCCTTGTCTACCGTGCAGACCCGCATATTCAATCTGGCAGCGCCGCAACTACCCGTATTGATCAAACCCATCCATAACGATTCGCTCGAAGCAAAGCAATCGGAGACATCGATCATTTTCCGGTGGACGCCATTGTCACCGCGAACGCAGGACCTGCCTTATTACAGGCTGCAGGTGTTCGAGGTGCTTCCCTACCAGCAACCCATGCAGGCCTTGCGTGGCAACCAGCCGATCCTTGACCAGTTACTCAGGAACCAGACACAGTATATATGGAGGCCGCAGATGTCATTCTCTACAGACACCACAGGCAAAAAGTTTATCTGGACCGTGCAAACACTCGACGCCAATCAACAGCCCTATGTGCAGACCACTGGCAATGGTGAGAGCAGGTCGGAGCCGTTTGTGTTTTATGTAAAGGAGGGGAATGGAGCCAGTGAGAAATAAGGAATAAGAAATAAGGAATAATAAATAAGAAAGGGGGTGAGCAGACACCGTGCTCTCACCGTTTGCACAGTGGAGCTCCCCACTTCCTGATTCCTTATTTTTTGTTTCTTATTTCTTATTCCCTCAGGCTCCCCCACAATTTTCCCCCCCGCCCCTTCGTTTTACCCCAACCAATACCAACCCGACTATGAGAAACCTGTTCGCCCTGGCGACCGGCATCGCCGTATCATTTGTATCCATACAGGCGTCCGCCCAGCAGATCACTAAACCCAAATACGAAATAAGTGGCCGGTTATCCGCGCTGGTTTACCAGGGAGATCTTTCGCCCTCGCCTGTAGGATCCTACAAATCACCGGGACTTGGTTTCGGACTCTCCGCTACCCGCATCATCGACTGGAACTGGGCGGCCCGCGTCACCGTTGACCAGGGTAGCCTGAAGGGCGATGACGCTTTATACGAAACACCCACATGGAGGCGGCAACGCAACTTCAGTTTCAATACCTCCTTCCTGGAGGCGTCCGCGCAAATGGTGTACACTATCGGTGATAATTACCAGGCTGACAGGTTACAGAGTTATGTGTTCGCGGGAGTGGGTATGTCATTCCTGAAGATCAAACGCGAGTACTCCGGTTTCAACGCGGCCTATTTCGCCTCGCGCGACTGGGAGGTGATGGGACTGGAAGCGGACAGCAAAAGAGAACTTCCAAAACGATGTCTCGTATTCCCGGTGGGCGTGGGCATTCGCCGCGGGCTGGGAGACCATACCTCGTTTTTCGTGGAAGGCAGTTACAGGCTGATGTCAACCGATTACCTCGATGGTTTCAGCCGCGCCGCCAACCCCAGCTTACTGGACCATTACAGCAATCTTTCGATGGGACTGATCTGGCGTTTTGGAGACAACTATATCGACTGTCCGAATTTCTGATCAGTAACCGTGTAGACGATGGATCGCGCCAGCCTGCCTTGGAGTTTTTTTTATTCAATCGTAACCACTACGTCCTCTCTTCCGTACAGCTTCAGCTTCTGCTGTACATCTGCCAGCTTTTCTTTGTCTTTATCGATATAGATGTTTTTCAGCGAGGGGCAGTGATCGAATTGCAGGGAGAAGAGGCTGTTCACCCGTTTCTTCCTGCTACCCAGCCACAATGACTGCAGAGTTTCGTTGCCATTGCAATACATGAAGGAGATATTGGTACAGTCGCGGATGTCGATCTCCCTGATCATATTGTGATCGCAACGCAGGTCACGCATCTTCTCCTTACCGCTAAGGTCGATCGCTGTAAGCCGGTTGTTGGTAGTGGCCACCATCTGCAATGCATTGCAACCCGCAAGCTGTAGCTGCTCCAGTTGATTGTTTGAGCAAAATAAGATCTCCAGTTTCGAAAGGCCGGAAAGGTCAAGCGCGGTAAGTTCATTCGCCTGGCACATCACCGAAAGCAGTTCGGGGCAGTTGCGTATCTCCAGTTTCGTGAGCCGGTTCCCGGAGATGACCAACCTTTCGAGCTTCATGAATCCATCCAGTACCAGCTCACTCACCTGGTTGCTGGATGCGTGCAATATTTTGAGGTTCCTGAAATGCTCCACACCGTCTAGCGAAGTGATCTGGCTGTGTGAAACGTTGAGCGTGGTAACTTTCGATGCTTCCTTGATATCGATCTCCTTATCCTTGTTGCCATCTATATTATGCCGTTTCAGTAAGGCCTGTTTAAAAGCGGAGTCCCGGAAGGTGATGTTCTGTGCGGATGCAGCGATGAATAACAATGTGGCAATGAGTGACAATGAGCAACGGGGCACATCAAAATACATAGTGCAAAATAATAAGTAATAAATAAGCAGCCCGGAAAGGTCGCCGGGTCACAAGAAACAACCGCTACCTATACAAGTTCTGTCGCAACCCCTTGCCTCGACCGACTTTAGCCGGGCGGATGGACCTTTGTTGCATCCCTTCCCCATTTAAACCACTGTCTTTAATGTGTGGCCTTAAAAAACAACGGGTTATGCCGGGTGCATAATATTTGCTGGTTTGTATTCATGCAGCAAAGAAGTGAGGGGCAGCAGAAGCTGAGAGACTTGAACAGTCGATTCCTCGAAGAAATAGAAAAGGGTAAAGGTTGGGAAGACCTCAAAGACATCATGGACGAAATGAAGGAGGTCGCGAAATCTTTGGACCATTTACACGGTACAACCGGCACACTGGTATCCTTTGATAATTACCATTTAAACAAGACCGGCCAACCGGGAAGTTAAGAACGTCACTTTGGATGGATTCAATACAGCCGCTGGTGGATACGCCAGCGGCCTTTTTTTGCCGCTTCCATTTTAATCTGCCAGCATATTTTAATGGTATACCTTTTCAGATTCGTGTGAGTATGGACGAGCAATACAGGAAAATAGGGATGCTGACCAACGACTACTTAATGCTGAATAATCAATTCATGCAGGCACTCACGGATGGCCGCCCTACGGAAGAACTCACCGCAATAAAGGAAAAGATCCGCCAGGTGATCGACGAGATCGAAAGGCTGGAGGCGATCCGCTCCGCTTCATCTGATAAAGACTCAATGACACTGGAATAGACCCCCGGTTATCTACCCGCCATTTTATGTCCGATACGTACAATTCGGACTGCAATCATCCCGGCAATTTTGCGCAAAAATCAGCAATGAAGATCGCATTCGTTTATTTATCGCTGGTGATCGCGGGTGGTATCCTGCTCACCAACATGTACACCTCCATCGTAGACGCCAAATCATGGGGTGCCGATATGCCCAACTCTATCGAGACAGCCAGGCAGTATTTCAAGACCTCCAACCCGGGTGATTTCTTCCGGATATTTTCACCCCTCACTCAACTGTTCGCGCTGGTGGCAATGATCGCATTTTGGAAGCGCGGCAAGAAAGTAAGGACAATGCTCATCGCGGCCTTCGCCCTGTACGTGATCGCGGAAGGACTGACGTTCGGTTATTTCTACCCAAGGAATGCCATCATGTTTGAAAAGCCCATCGACGTTGCAGCGGTAAAGAACGCCTGGCAGGAGTGGGACAGCATGAACTGGGTGCGCAGTTTGTTGGTCGCGGCGGGAATCGCCTGCTCTGCCATGGGATTGCATAGGATATACACGACAGGCAAAGTGCCTGTTTAAGTTGTCGCATGAAATAGATTTACTATATTCATCCTCCCTACAAACCAAAAGAATCGTAGGGATTGCACAACCAAAACTACACAACATGAAAAAAGTTCTCTTTGTAGCTGCCCTAGCGGTGGCAATGGTTTCCTGCGACACCAAAGTGTCTAACGAAGCCTCCACTGACCACAAAGCCGTGGCCGACAAAAATGCAGAAGGCACTAAAAAAGTATTCGCCGCCTTACAGAGTGGCGACGTAGCTGGTCTTGACAGCCTGTTCACTGAAGATGTGATCGATCATGATGCAGGTCCGAACGGCCAGGACATCAAAGGAAGGGACAGCGTTAAAGCGGCGATCGCCAAGATGCATACTTATTTTGAAGGCCTGAAGATAGAAATAGCGGAGCACGCGACTTCTTCCGATGGAACGTATCATTTCGCCCTTGCGAAGATGACTGGTAAAGCCACCGCGGCGAATCCCTGGGGAATGCCTGCAGGTATGTCGGTTGATGATACCAACGTAGAAGTAGTTAAAATGAAAGATGGTAAATGTTCTGAACACTGGAGTTTTATGAGCATGCACGATATGCACGAGGCGATGGCTGCCACGAAGGGCGGCGGCGCTCCACCCGTAGGTGAAAAAAAGAACTAAATTAAAAGTCCCGCCGCTGGCGGGATTTTTTTATCGTTCCATGTATTTGATCACGGCGTCGAAAGCAGGCCTTCCATGATAAGAGTGAAAGTTGTGCCAAGCTGACCCGGAAAAATCAAACGCCCGGTAGTTGAACGTTGGGTAACTGTTCCGGTGCATCTGGTACAACGCGAACACATCGCCATCCCTGTTGCAGCCCAGCGATGTGACGCCATAGCGGTAGGCGCCAGGTCCGAAGATTCCAACCTGCTTTAACAGCGCCACATCATCTGTATTATACAACACGGACAAACTATAGTTGTCTTTGACCAGGTAGGGAATATGGGTCGTACGGTCAAAATAATTCCTGAATAGCACTGAGCCAACGGCGGGCGCCACCATGCAAACTTCCAGGCGCTGTTGCGAAGGCGTAGGCAGTTGCTTTTCTCTTATACTGCTCCCCGGGTTGAACAATAGCGACGCGGCTACTCTTGCTCCCAGGCTATGGGTAAAAAGATTCAGGCGCGGAGTCTGCAACCGGCTCACCACCGCGCGCAACCCGGTACCGGCTTGTGCCGCGCTGGGCAGCGAGGCTGATTCAAACAATTGTGATAGTCGCCTGGTTTCCTGTATACGGAACGGCATATGCATACCATCCCAATAGACCTCCACGAAGTAATGTTGCAAACCGCTTGACCTGAGTATATCCTTTTTTGCAAAGAAGTTGTCAGAGACCGAAGTGGAGTCTTCTCCATTATCATGAAATGGTTTCCGGAAGCCGTGGATAAGCAGTGAGACCGCCTGCGCGTTGGCGGAATTGTTATTGATCCTTGATATGAGGCGCGCTGCTATTCTTTCCTGGAGCAACGTGAATACGGAATCAATGTTAACCGAACCAGGCAAAATGCCGTAACCGTGTGCGACCGTGAACAACAATAAGGAGTCCTGTAATAAGGCACGTTTGAGCGAACCACAGTGTCGTTGTAACGTGGCGTTGTCGACGGGAAATTCGGGGTAAAGATGCCCTTCCTTGTCAAGGAATATTCTTTCGGTAGCTGTACTCACCGGATAGACGCGCGACTGGTGGTCGCCGTAAACCACATGCCTGCCCGCGTGTGTACATTCCTGCGCATGGGCAGCCTGCAGGGTAGTGACGAATATTACCAGGGGAATAAATAAGCTCCGTTTCATTTGCACATCAACCCTTCACCGCGAAATGCGGGTTATTGATCAGGCCAATTACATTATTCCAGGGATCTTTTACTGTAGCCACGATGATTTCTCCGCCAACGTTCTGTGGTGGTTCATTAGGCGTGGCGCCAAGTGACACCAGGCGGTCGTACACCGATTGCACATCAGCGGCGGCCCAATAGGCGCAAACTGATTCGGGCTTTTCTGCGGGTGATTGATCTTCCGGCTGCAATCCTAATTCATAACCATCGATATCGAAACCGGTATAGAATGGCTGGTCGAAATAAGGCTGGCGGTCAAACGCCTTTGCGTACCATTCTTTCGCAGCCTGTATATCGCCCACTTTATAGATAGCGGTACGTAAACCGGAGATGGGAGTATTCATAACAGTAAAGATAACAACTGGCGCCCGTGATAAAAACAAGTCCCCGGTGTTGGCCGGGGACCGAGTTTGGTCTTAGTGGATACTAGGGCCTTGGTTTGGTTACGAGTTCGTTGTTCTTCGGATCGGGCGGCCCGGAAACCTCTTTGGTGGTCTTCATTGCCGCGGCGAGGTGGTCGTCGATATTCACCTCGGGCCTGACGCAGCATTCGGGCGTACAGGCAATCATTGGTTTTTCATCGTGGTTCTTCATATCAAACGGGTTAGGTACAATTACAGTAGCAAGTTACCCCTTCGCCCTGCCCGTTTTGGTTTAAAAACCCTTTATGGGCAACCATAAAATTTTTAGAAGCAGGTGGGCTGTTTTATCAATGCGTTACATAGGATAAATCGGCGCAGGTATACGGTGAAATACGAGGGACGATTCCCGCCGCAGGAAAAAAATTAGGAAAACCTTATGCATTATTGGTAGTTCCTTCATCATAGCAG
>JAJTCI010000132.1 GCA_021323155.1 Chitinophagaceae bacterium
TGCTCGCCGCCCATCACCGCGATCTTGGCCGAAGGCCAGGCATAAATGAAACGGGGATCATAGGCTTTGCCGCACATCGCGTAATTACCCGCGCCATAACTGTTACCAGTGATGATGGTGATCTTCGGTACGACCGAATTGGCAACCGCGTTCACCAGTTTTGCGCCGTCTTTGATGATACCGGAGTGTTCGCTGCGGCTACCGACCATGAAACCGGTCACATCCTGGATAAACACCAATGGTATTTTCTTCTGGTTGCAATTCATGATGAAACGCGCAGCCTTGTCCGCGCTGTCGTTGTAGATCACGCCACCCAGTTGCATCTCGCCCTTCTTGGTTTTGCTGATCGTGCGCTGGTTGGCAACGATGCCCACTGCCCATCCGTCGATCCGCGCGTAACCACAGAGTATGCTTTTGCCGTAGTCTTCCTTGAATTGTTCGAAATCCGAATTGTCTACGATGCGTTCAATGATCCCCAACACATCGTAAGGCTTCAGGTTGCCTTCTGACATTACACCATACAGTTCCGCCGGGTCTTTCTTCGGTGCCACGGGTGTGATCCTGTCAAACCCGGCCTGGGGCTGATGACCCAGTTTACTAATGATCTTCTTCACCTGGTCCAGGCATTCCTGCTCGTTATCGAATTTGTAATCCGCGATGCCGGAGATCTCCGTGTGTGTTACGGCGCCACCAAGCGTCTCATTGTCGATCTCTTCACCGATCGCCGCTTTCACCAGGTAAGGACCGGCGAGATAAATTGATCCATTGCCCTCCACCATCAGAGTTTCGTCGCTCATGATAGGGAGGTAGGCGCCGCCTGCAACACAGGGCCCCATTACCGCGGCGATCTGTGTGATGCCCATAGCGCTCATCACCGCGTTGTTGCGGAAGATGCGGCCAAAATGTTCTTTGTCGGGAAATATCTCATCCTGCATAGGAAGGAATACACCTGCACTGTCTACAAGGTAGATGACAGGGAGCCTGTTTTCCATTGCGATCTCCTGCATCCGGAGATTCTTTTTACCCGTAATGGGGAACCAGGCGCCGGCTTTCACCGTTTGATCATTCGCCAGGATCACGCACTGCCTGCCGCTGACATAACCAAGCCCGGCTACGGTGCCACCTGCGGGACAACCGCCTTCCGCTTCGTACATCCCGAACCCGGCAAAAGCGCCGATCTCGGTGAATGGCTGGTCCTTATCGCAGAGGTATTCTATCCTTTCTCTTGGGGTGAGCTTCTTTTTCTCGCGCTGTTTTTCGATGGCTTTCTTGCCACCGCCCAGCTTTATCTTTTCAAAGTGTTGCCTGGTCTGGCTGAGGGCCATCTTCATCCAGTCTTCGTTCCTATTGAATTCAATATTCATCAGCAGTTTCGTTAGGCGGCAAAGATAGGGGTTGGAGCGGTGAGGCGGCAGGTAGCAGGCAACAGGTTGCATCCGCCCAACTACGTCATTCGGACAGGGGTTGTAGGCGCCGCTTAGCAGGCGTTGGACAACAGACGTCAAGTTGTTTACCGGGCGTCGAGCAATTCGACGAGGCGGATCATGTCGTCATCCTTTTTGAGGTTGAGATCATGTTTGCCGGCAAGTTTGTCAATGGTGATGCTAAAAGATGGTAAAGCTTTGTCTATACTTTTCCGAGAGGAAGTCACCGGGTGCATTCCATCTTTTACTGAATAAATATACCAGGCGATGTGTGTGACAAGCTCCTTGCGTACAGGCATGCCGGTCCCATCCACTTTAAACTCCTGCAGTGTCTTCCTGATCAGTTTAAGAAGATGGATATCATTGCCGCCGGCCACCAATTGGTAGTAGGTGTTGGCCGCCTGTTTGTCGATGGCAGGATAACCGGAGCGGAACACCATAAGCGTACTGCTGTCGCCGGGCACATCGTGGTAACTCACTTCGTATGCGTCATCTATGGCGAATTTCTGCCCGTCCTGGATGAAATTGATCTCGTTGTTGTATGCGTTGAATCGTACCGCTATACTGTCGAACGCCTTACGGTTTTTCAATACGATGCGCCCAAGCCGAAAGCCATCGGCGATATACGGGGAGCCCGATACGTTCTCCAGGTTGAGTGAATCCGCTTTCTTTTGGAAGAAATTGTCTACAAAGCCACGCTTCCGCAGGTCTACACCGGCATTGGCCGCGTTGTTCTGTGCAAAGACGGGGATCGCGAAAGCAAGGGCTAATATGAGGGCCGGGAATTTCATAGGTTTAAATTACAATAAATCCCGATACTGTTCCCACCGCCCATCGGTGTCAGAGACCGTCCAGCAATTCCAGCAATGTGATCATGTCGTCCTCGTTCTTCGTGTCCAGCGAATGACGGGCAACCAGTGTATCAATGGACTGTGTAAAAGAAGGCAAGGCGCGTTCTATGCTTTTGCGCGTCAGCTTGATCTCGCGCATACCATCTTTTTCAGTGTATACGAACCAGGTCTCTTTCGGGAGAAATTCCTTCCTGGGCGCGGTACCCGTTCCCGGTACCGGGTAACTATGAAGGTTGCGCTGCACCAGTTTCAGCAGGTGAACCTGGTTGCCTCCCGCGAAAAGCTGGTAGAAACTCAGTGGTGTTTGCTGGCTGATGTATGGATAGCCGGACCGGAAAACCATAAATGAACTGCTGTCACCTGGTACCTCGTAATAACTCACTTCTACCGCGCTATCGATCGTATACACTTCGCCGTTATACAGGATGTTGAATTTATTAACGTAAGCATTGAACCTCGCAGGAACGCTGTCGATCACTTTCAAATTTTGCATGATGATACGGGCGGGGCGGTAGCCTGCGGATATATAAGGGCTACCGTTTACGTTCTCCAGGGAAACCGGGTCCGCGCGTTGAATGGAGAGGCTTTCCATTAGTGTCCGGCGGGTAAAATCGAAATTGGGTATGTCGTGATTCTGTGAAATCGCAGAAAGACTGCAAAGAATTAGGCCAACAGACAGGAAAAGATTTTTCATGGGGTATGATTCGCGCCCAAAATTATTGGAGCGTGATCATTCCCCGGGCCATTTTACCATTTCGCTACCAGCTTCAGGTTGAGAAGTCTTGGAGTCAGCCGGTTAGGCATTGTAAAAACGTTGTTTGCAAAATCTTTTATTAACATATAGCTGATCGTATTCGGCCGGTCGATCAGGTTGAACACTTCGAGGCTGGCCCAGATGCTTTTGAAGTTGCGGAAAGGTGAGTGACTCCTGCGATTGCTTTTTTCCGGATCCAGTAGTAACGCACTGAACCCGATGTCTACCCTGATATACGGTTCAATGATCAACGCGTTGCGGTACCGTATGCTCCCGGGAATATTATAAGGCAGGTTGGATCCATACAGCGTGTTCAGGTATACGCGGAAGTTCTTATTAGTGCTCAGGTAATCCTGGAAGAACATACCGAATGTGATCATGCGATCGGTGGGCCGGCGCACATAACCCACGCCGAACGCGGTGCTGTCGACGGGTTTTTGATCCGTAGTTGCCGCGGTGATCACTTCACCGGCAGCGTTGCGGTACACACGGTAAAAATCGTTCTGCAGGTCTTCTTTTGTTTTCATGAAGCCCATGCTTACCCAACTCTCGGCGTCGGGTACCAGTTCACCGAACAGTCTTGCTTCGATGCCGGTGGCGTAAGCTTTGGCCATATTCTCCCCGAAATAACGGAGGCGGACATTGTCAATATCGAACGGTACTACGTCCCACATGCCTTTGTAATATGCTTCCGCCTGTATGCGCGCGGGCCGGTTGAACATCTTAAAATTATAATCGGCGCCCAGGCTGAGTTGCCAGCTCTTCTGCGCTTTAAGATCAGTGTTCACCGTACCGTCATAACGCCTTAGTTCACGATAGAACGGTGGCTGGTGGTATATCCCCGCGGAAGCTTTTACCACCACGTCCTTCGTCCATCGTTTGGGTACGAAGGAAACGCCCAGGCGCGGCGATAGCAGGAACTCCCTGTTCAGGTCGTTGTAGTTGTAACGCAACCCCGCGTTGAGTATAAAATCAGACGAGTCTTTGAACTGGATATTGTCCTGCAGGTAGCCACTCAGCCGCATGATATCGATATTGGTCTTGCCGTTGAGTGTCTTGAACATGGCCAGTACGGAAGGATTATAAGGCAGCGAGTACCCCGCGGAATCATTGTATTCCCATTCGTGCAGTTTATCTATGATGCGTTGTTGCTCGATGCTCTGTCCCCATTGGATAAAGTGCTTTCCAAAATCCATACTGCCCTTGTGTGAAGCATTGAACACTTCGATGTTGAGGCGGTTCCTTGCGTAGTTCTGGAATACGCCCGCGCCAAGAGGGTTGACGATGAGACCAAAGGTCGACTGGCTGCGATCGAAGTCGCGTTCTCCGAAAAGATAGGCGCCGGTGATGTCAATGTTCTCCTGTTCGTTATTGGAAAAACTGCTCACCATCCATTTCAGCGTAAGGTCTTTGTTGGGCGAGTTAGTAGCGGCGAGGCCAAGGAAGCCGGTCTGGTATTCGTCGCGTTCCTGTCCTTCAAAAAATATATCTACCGCGAGGTTAGCGGTGAAGAAAGGAGAAAAGACGGATGACGATAGTTTGCTCTCTTCCGGGAACAATGTGAATTTAGTCTGCGACAGGTTGGCCAGCAACTCCACTTCCCATTGTTTGGATACCTGGTAAGTAAGCAGGGCCTGTATGTCGGAGGAGGAAGGGACATAGTTGCCCTTGGTCTCCTGGCTGCCGAGCAGGTTGCGGTTGCTGCGGTTACGAAGCCCGAGCAGGTAGGTGAATTTTTTCCCGGAGGATATTCCTTCCAGGTGTATGCCTTGTTCCAGCAGCCCGAAATACGCGGAGCCGCCGAATTGTTTTGGTTTGCGATAACTGATGTCGAGCACCGAACTGAGTTTATCGCCGTAACGCGCCTGGAAGCCACCGTTATAAAAACGCACGCTCCCGGTAAGATCGGGGTTGATAAAACTCAGGCCTTCCTGTTGCCCGCTGCGTACGAGGTAAGGACGGTAGACTTCGAAATCATTTACGTAGATAAGGTTCTCGTCATAGCTGCCACCGCGAACGGAGTATTGCGAGGTGAGTTCATTATTGCTGCCTACGAATATCTTGATGAGTTGTTCGATCCCGGAGACAGGTGAGGGATTGAACTGGGTGCGACTGGGATCGATGGTGATGCGACCGGGTTCTCGCCTGCCTTTGTTGGGATTGACCACGATAACGGGGTCAAGCTGGCCGGAGAAGGGCGCGAGTTTTACCGTGATCGTCTCCGCTTCACCGGGACGAAGAAAAAGTGTTTTGCGTGTACTGTTGAATCCTTCGGCGAAGAAAAGCAATGCCACCTGCCGGTTAACCGGTACGCTGATACTGAAACGGCCTGAATCATTGGTGTTTACGCTAGTACTGCGCCCGATAATGTTCACGAGTACGCCGGCGAGCGGTTTGTCGTTCTCGTCTACGACCAGTCCGTTCACCACCGCGGTATTCTGCGCAAGTGTAACCAGGGGGAAGCAGATCAGCAGGAGCAAAAGTCTCATGAAAACAGGTTGGCTTACAATTTAAGTATAGAAGGTAAAACTAAGCCTTATTAAATTATTGAGATCAGGGCAGATTAATGGCGATAAAGTGTAATATTTGTGTCCTCTAAAAATTGTACTATGAAGAAAATCTTTACACTATTTCTTATTAGTTTTCCTTTTTTGATCCAGGCGCAAGGCATTGACAGGTTGCGAGAGGATTTTAATTATTCTCCCGGTTCTCTTACTGCGAACAGCGGCGGATTTTGGGTGAATACAAGCGGAACTGCCGGCCAGTTATCTGTGACCACACCAGGTCTAACTTACGCAGGTTACGGTGGTGCTTCAGGCACTACTAACAAAGTAAGTTTAACTGAAACAGGCACTGAAGATGTACAGGCGCCAGTGACTTCCATGACGTCCGGAAGCGTGTATACCTCTTTCCTGATCAATGTTGCTAATGCGAACGACCTTTTGGCGAATTCTGGAGCCGGGGATTATTTTTTCGGGTTAGTTCCCAATGTAGGCAGTAGCCTCTTTGCCGGCAGAGTTCATATTCGCCAGGGAACTACTTCTGGTTTCCAATTGGGCATTAAGTTCAACGGGAGCGCCGGTAACGTAACAACCTGGTCAGGCGCAACAGGCGACAACCTGGCGTTTGGAACTACCCATCTCGTAGTAGTCCGGTACACTTTCAATACAGGTAGCACAATGGATGATGTTATTGATTTGTGGGTCAATCCCGCATTAACTGCGGTACCGCCCGCACCTGCTGCCACAGTAACAAGCGCTGTTGCTGCCGGGGATCTAACCGCTGTTGGCGGTTTGTTGCTGCGCCAGGGTGCCAACACAGGGAATGTTGACGTGGATGGAATTATTGTGGGTACAGAGTGGGCAAACGCACCGTTGCCATTACAGCTTTTGAACTTCACGGCCTTATTGTCGGATAGTAAGGTGAACATTTCATGGACAACAACCAATGAAATAAACGCGGGCATATTTAGCGTTGAGAAAAGCGTTAATGGAAAAGATTTCAAATCAATTGGGACCGTTGAAGCAAAAGGTGGGGTGTCTGCAAACAATTATTCTCTCGTTGACGAAAGAGTAGTTGCCGGCGTAAGCTATTATCGCCTCAAGATGGTCGATAAAGATGGCTCATATAAATACAGCACCATCGAAACCGTGAAGACAAAGTCGATCGGCTTAAGCGTTTACCCGAACCCGGTTAAGTCAACCATCACGGTACAACACGAAGTGGCTGCTAAAGGCGCCGCGGTTTCCGTGCTCACCATCAGTGGTAAGCCGGTATTCCAGTCTGTCGTTGAGGCAGGCGCTACGCAGACCAGCATCGACGCGGCTAAACTGGCCCCTGGTTCTTACCTGGTGATATTCATCAA
>JAJTCI010000133.1 GCA_021323155.1 Chitinophagaceae bacterium
AACTGGGAGAAAGCGAAAATTTTAAACCGCACCCCGGCAAAAACGATAAAAGCTTTTTCGACCGGGTGAAAGAAGCCTTCAGTTGATCGGTTGCAGTAATGATATTAGCAAGGTTGGTGATGAAACACCAGCCTTTTTTTATCCCTGGCCAGGTCGGTTTTTGAATACATCTCCGTCTTCAATTTGTTATCTTAGCGACAATGAATCCTTTCAACAAGTTATTGAGGGACCAGGCACTAAAAAGCGGGCACCAGGTAGGGCAGCTCTCGTCGTACCGAGCCGCCAAGCAACTGCGCAAGGTACGCAGGACGGTCGTGCGTACCGTAAAGGATTTCCTGCTGATCCTGCTCGGCATTTTGTCGGCTGGTTTAGGCGTGAAGGGATTTCTCCTGCCCAACGGCTTCATTGACGGTGGCTGCACCGGTATTTCCATGTTGATCAATTTCCAAACCGGTTGGCCACTCCCGGTCATACTCGTACTGGTCAACACGCCTTTCCTTTTGCTGGGATTAAGAACGCTTGGAAAAAAATTCTTCGTCCGTGGCATCATAGCCATAATCGGGTTCGCCATTTGCGTCGCGCTGATGCCGCACCTGGAGATAACGAAAGAGACCTTATTGGTATCGGTGTTCGGTGGTTTTTTCCTCGGGTTGGGTATCGGGCTTGCGGTGCGCGGCGGCGCGGTACTGGATGGAACGGAAGTGATGGCCATTTATTTCAGCCGTAAATCCAGCCTCACGATCGGCGATGTGATACTTGTATTTAATGTACTGGTGTTCTCCGTAGCGGCATACGTATTGGGGATCGACGTTGCGCTGTACTCGATCCTCACTTATCTCGCCGCATCGAAAACAGTCGACTTCGTGATCGAGGGTATCGAGGAATATACCGGGGTTACCATCATTTCGGTGCATCACGAAGAGATCGTGGACATGATCATGAACAAACTGGGCCGCGGCCTTACCGTATACAAAGGCGAGAAAGGTTTTGGCAAAGGCGGCATGCGCAAACATGATATCGATATCATCTTTACCGTCATCACACGACTCGAGATATCTACCCTGAACGCGGAGATTGAAAAGATAGACCCCAATGCTTTCGTGGTGATGGGTAGTATCAAAGACACGCGCGGTGGAATGATCAAAAAGCGTCCCTTGCACTAAACGTCGTGCAGCTGGTAGATCTCCCGTATGTTCCTTCCCAGGCCATCATAATCCAGCCCATAGCCCAAAACAAACTTGTTGGGAATAGAGAAACAGCAATAATCGATCGGGAATTTGTAAACGGTAGCCTCGGGTTTGTGTAATAACACGGCGATCTTTACTGAAGCGGGTTGTTGGTTCTGGATCTGTGGCAGGAATTCGTACAGGGTCTTCCCGGTATCGATGATGTCTTCCAGGATCACCACGTGGCGGTCCTTGATATCGGTGTCCAGCCCGATAGCCGTTACCACGTGGCCGGTGGACTTCGTTCCCTTGTAAGATGCCAGCTTGATAAAGCAGATCTCCGCTTCTATTTCCATTTGCTTGAAAAGGTCGGAAGCGAAAATGAACGAACCGTTGAGGATGGCAATAAAGAGTGGTCGCTTTGTCTTATAATCATGCGAGAGCTGTTCTGCAAGATCCTTGATCCGGTGCTGGATAGTAGCCTCCGAAATGAAAGGAACAAATTCCTTGTCATGAACTTTCACAACCGACATAAGCAGGGGGTTTCAGTTTAGTTTTTGGCTTGCGCTTCCACTAATTTAGGCGTTACAGGCGAATTGGCTCTTAAATAAATCTTCTCCCCAGCCAGTGGCTGCCTTCCTTTCGGGATGCGGTTGAATTCGAGCAGGGCTTCCAGCTGTATGCCTTCTTTCTGCGCGATCACCTGGAGCGTCTCGTTGGCCTGTACGATATGAAGATCTTTGGCGCCTTTCTTTTGCTTTTTAGCCAGGAATACCAACTGGTCATACCCGAGAATATCGGTGGCGTCTTCCAGCTCATTGAACTCGAGCAGTTTTTTATAAGAGATGCCGTAGTTATTGGCCACAGCCAGCAGTGATGTTCCTTCTTTTGCAAAGATCACTTTTGTTGAGTTGATCGTGAAAGCGCCGGAGGGATAGGCGCCCGCGTTGTAAACCTGTACGGCAGGAATGATCCTGGCCACAGGCTGCTCCTCGATGACTTCGTCCTTTACGCCTTCCTGGGTCACGGTACCGATTGCGATAATATTCTCTTCCTCTTTTATAGTATCCGTAACAACGGGCTCAGCATTGGTGGGCACTTCTTTCTTTTCTTCACTCTTCGCGTAAGTAAAGATCTCGTTGGTTTTTTCCTTGCTTCTTTCCAGCGCGATAAGCGTATACTGGTGCAGGTCGTATTTCTGGATCAGGTTGATCAGTTGCTGCGCATACGTGGGGGTGGTTGCGTAACCTGCCTTTTTTAAACCATGTGCCCAGCCTTCATAATCTGTAGGATCCAGCTTGAAGAGAGAAGCGTAGTGTGCACGGCTTTTCAGGAAATCGGAATGGTCGGAATATGACTGTTCCACCGAGGTATAACTGCGGAAGCATTCGCCTTTTTCATCGTCATCGTGGTAAACCCTTCCACCGGTCCATTCCGGCTTGCATTTGATGCCGAAGTGATTGTTCGACCTTTTTGCCAGGTCGCTCTCACCGGATCCTGACTCAAGGATGCCTTGCGCAAGCGTAATGGATGCAGGGACGCCCGTTCGTTGCATCTCTTTTATGGCGATCTCTTTATGGTTGTTTACGTATTCCGCCACTTTGGCCGGCTGGCCGAAGGCGGCGATCAAAACAAAACAAGCTGCAAGTGCAGGCAGGATCTTTTTCAACAGCATTACTTTCTTTTTTTAATGAGCATTAACCCGTCGCGCATTGTCAGCAGCACCTGCTCGGTCCTTGTATCGTTGGCTACATGTTGATTGAATGCATGTATCGCCTCGGCATTCTTGCCTGTTACCGTTTCTGCGAGTACCTGTCCATGGAACAGTACGTTATCTGCAATAATAATTCCATTCTCGCTTAAACGGGGCAGCACCAGCTCGTAATAATCGAGGTAGCCGGTCTTGTCGGCATCAATGAACACCAGGTCCCACTGGTACGCCAGCGTGGGAATGATGTCCGCCGCATTGCCTCGATGCAAAAATATCCGATCCGCGGCACTTGAAATCTTAAAATTCCCTTCAGCAACGTCCGCGTCGGCATCCCTTAACTCGATGGTATGCAATGCGCCATCTGGTCTTAACCCCTCCGAAAGGCATAAGGCGCTGTAACCGGTAAATGTGCCGATCTCCAGTATATAACGCGGCTGCATGATCGTACTGATGAACGACAGGAACTGTCCCTGCACGTTGCTGCTCAGCATATGCGCATGCGGGTGATCTTTGAGCGTGGATTCATAAATGCGCGTCAGTAACGCGTCCTGTGGCGAAGTGAACCGCTCCGCGTACTGTTCCGCAAGATCATCGACCAGTTGCAACCGCTTCTCGTTTTGAAGGTTTGGAAATTAAATACAGGCCGGTAAAGGTTAAAAGTCCATTAATCAGGATCAGTTCATTGCCGATCTTGTAGCCGCCGAAAATGGAATTGGACAATTCGTTCAGCCCAAGGCTCTGGATATGGAGTTTCGCTTCATACCAGGCCGGGTTGCTCAGCATATCCAGGAAAGCGGCCAGCACCGGCGCGATGATACACACGGGCCAGATCATTTCTGAACGGATCGAGCGCTTTGTCAGGATGCCGAAAGCGAAGAGACCAAGCAATGGACCATACGTGATGCCCGCGAATTTCAGGATGAAATCGATGATCAGCTTATCATTGATCGCTTTAAACACCAGTACCATCAGGAAGAAGATCACCGCGAAAGTGAAATGCACCTTAAGCCTTGTGCGTTTCTTTTCTTTTTCGGTGGCCTCCCGGTTTTTGATATTGAGGATATCGATACAGTAACAGGAGGTAAGCGAAGTAATGGCGCCGTCAACACTTGGGAACAATGCCGATATCAGCGCGATGATGAATATGATGCCGATGGTTCCGCTGAACGTATCATTCAGTGCGATGGTCGGAAACAGGTCATCTGGTGGTACTTTGATGCCATTCGTATCCGCGTAGAGATAGAGTACGCCACCCAGCACCAGGAACAGGAAATTCACTACCATCAGCACCGCGGTGAACGTCATCATGTTCTTCTGTGAATCCTTGAGCGTCTTCACCGAAATGTTCTTCTGCATCATCTCCTGGTCAAGCCCTGTCATCGCGATCGCGATGAACATACCGCCTACAATATGTTTCCATACGTACGACGGAGCGTTGACATCCCAGTTGAATAATTTCGTGTATCCTTTATCTGACATCATATTCCAGACGCCGCCAAAATCAGTATTCAACGCCTGCGTGATGACGACGATGCATACCACCAGTCCTACGAGCATGCCGGTGGTTTGAAGCGTATCCGTGTAGATGATCGTCTTAACGCCTCCTTCGAATGTGTACAGTAGGATGAGTACGAGGATCACCAGGGCGGTGGCCTCGAATGGTATATTGAGCTTGTTAAATATGAAGATCTGCAGCACACTGATCACAAGGTAGAGTCGCGCGGTGGCTCCGACAGTACGTGACAGGATAAAAAAGAATGCGCCCGCCTTATGCGCGTTCACACCGAACCGCCTTTCCAGGTAGGTGTAAATACTGGTAAGGTTCATCCGGTAGTACAACGGCAGTAACACGAACGCGATCACCATGTAACCGATCAGGTAGCCCAGCACCACCTGGTAATAAAAAAAACTGCTGGAACCTACGCTGCCCGGCACGCTCACGAATGTTACACCACTCAGCGACGTTCCGATCATGCCGAACGCCACCAGCATCCAGTTGCTCTTCTTGTTCCCGATAAAAAACGAGTCATTGTTCGAATTGCGGCTGGTAAACCAGGCTACCACCAGCAACAGTACAAAATAACCGATGACAAAAGTGAAGAGGAGAGTAGGCGACATGCAATCGGGATTGGTGAATAATAACACGAAAAGTAGTAAAAAATATTGAGCTAATATTGTCTGAGAATGTAATGTATGATTTGTAACGCGATGGCCGTATTCTGTGGATCACGCCCCGGTGCGAACGAAATGTATGTACAACATGCGAAAGAACTTGGTGCATTGATGGCGGCGAACAAAGTGGCCCTCGTGTATGGCGGCGGTAGCAAAGGATTAATGGGCGCGGTGGCGGACGCCGTCATGGATAGTGGAGGTAAAGTGATCGGGGTGATACCCGAGGTGCTTGTCCAATGGGAGGCGCAGCACCATGGGCTGACGCAGCTTCACGTGGTGCCCGATATGCACGCGCGCAAAAAGATGATGTACGAACTCTGCGACGCGGCTATCATACTACCGGGTGGTTATGGAACACTCGATGAATTGTTCGAGCTGCTCACCTGGAATACCCTGCAGATCCACAGCAAAAAAATAATCCTGCTGAATACAGCAGGATTCTATGAACATCTTTTTAATCACATCCGCCGGATGACCACCGAGGAGTTTCTCTATGAAGACTGGCAGGAACGCATCATCGTAGTGGATGAGCCCGCCGCTATTTTTTCTTTCCAAGATAAAATCCCACACCGGTCCTGAATACCGGTTGCGCGTGGTTGTACTGGTCGCGGTAGGGTGAATTGATATTCTTTCCCAGGTCGATCATCACGGTGAAATAAGACATCTGCCTGCCCACCTCGCGGCTGCCATAACCGATACCGATAAGGTAACTCGGTGCTTTATACGTCGCTTTGGTTCGCTGGTTATTCACCGTTTCGATGGTGGTCACATCTATCCAGTTGTACTCGGGCTGGAAAGCGATGTGAAGGAAGTCGATCGGCCAGATACGTACGAATGCACCCGCGCCATAGTTGAATGAACGGTATTTCGCCCACACATAACCGGAAAAGTCTTCGATCTTCTGTGTCTGGTAATTCAGGTTGAACGCGATACCCGCGTCCAGCCAGTTGGTGATGCTATAACCTACTTCAGGCATTATGCCCACTGTGAAGCTGCGGCTGCCACCGCCCAGGTTCAATCCCCCGCCGATGAACAGACGTTCTTTTTTGAAACCGCCTTCTTTTTCTTCGGTTTCCTCCTGCGCCACAGCGCCGGTCATAAGGAATAACAATCCCGTAAATACTAATAGCTTTTTCATATCGCCTGGTTTAATGGTCTTATTCGGTTTAATGTCTAATCAAATATCTTACCCGCATTCAGGATATTGTTGGGGTCGAAAGCTTTTTTGATCTGTCGCATCAGCCGGAGATTGGTCTCCTCGAACACGATATTCATATAGCTTTTCTGTATCAGCCCGATCCCGTGCTCGCCGCTGATGGTGCCGCCCAGTTCATGCACCAGCTCGAATAAAGCGCGAAGCCCCTGCACCATCTCCGGGTCTTCCATGCTATTGGCGGTACCGGCTTTCTTGATCCTGATATGGAGGTTGCCGTCGCCCGCGTGCCCGTAACAAACCGCTTCAAAATTGTATTGCTTTCCCAATGCTTTTACACCGCGGATCAACGCCGGCAGTTCCGCCCTGGGCACCACCGTGTCTTCTTCGATGGTGTAGCCGTGCATTTTTACGGCCTCGGCCACCCTGCGACGCAGTTTCCATAACTCGGCTTTCTGCTGGGTATTATCTGCAAAGAAGATATCTCCCGCGTCAAATTGCATCAGCAACTCGCTGATCGATTCCATGTCGCTCATCAGTACGTCCAGGTTATTGCCGTCTACTTCTATCAGCAGGTGCGCCGCGATGTCGTCACTGACGGGTACAGCCGTGCTGTCCACCATCGCCGCCACGATCTTCAGCGCGTCGATCTC
>JAJTCI010000003.1 GCA_021323155.1 Chitinophagaceae bacterium
AACAATGAGGTAATAAAACGTTGATTAGAGCATGAGCGCGGCGAGGATATAGTCGGCCACAAGGATAAGGATACATGTGGTGACCACCGCGGAGGTACTGGCGCGGCCGATCTCGAGGGCACCGCCCTTTACGTAGTAACCGAAGTAGGCGGGTACACTGCTGATGAGGAAGGCGAAGGTGTATGCCTTGCTCAGTGCGAATTTTACGTTGTAGGGCTGAAAATTTTGCCGGAGACCCATATCGAATACATCCGTGTGAATGATATTGGCCATGGAGCCCGCCATTCTACCGCCCCAGATGCCGAGGGCTGCTGAAATGGTGATTAGACAGGGTATCATGATGAGCGCGCCCACTACTTTCGGCAATACGAGGTAGGTCTTGGTATTGATGCCCATGATCTCCAGCGCATCGATCTGTTCGGTGGTACGCATGTTACCGAGCTCACTGGCGATCTTACTGCCAACAACACCTGCCAATACGATGCTTACTACCGTAGGAGAAAGTTCAAGGATCATACTGTCCCTTACGATCTGCGCGATGGTAGATGCGGGCACCAGGGGCGTGACAAGCTGGTAGGCTGTCTGCACGGTGGTCACCGCGCCAAGGAACAATGAGATGATTACTACGATGGGCAACGCACCGATCCCGATCTCCACGCACTGGTGCATGAACTCTTTCCAGTACATGCGGCTGTTCTCGGGCCGCTTGAACATGGCCTTGAGCATGAGCAGGTACCTACCGAAATGATTAAAGAATTTCATGATTGTTGTGCGTTGTTCAGTTGACAGAGACAGTGGCAGGTGACAGTTGTTAGCTGCTTCTCCGCTTCCGCTTCCACCAGGGTGAACGCTGTACCGCCTCTTCCATATTTATTTTTGACTTCAGTTGCGCGTCTACCACCGCAATATTCGTCATATTGATGATACTTCGAACACTGCTTCCTAACTGCAACACGTGTACCGGCTTTTTCAATCCCAGCAATATCGGCCCGATCGCGTCCGCATCCCCTACTTCCCGCAGTAAATTGTAAGCCACGTTACCCGCTGCAAGATTCGGGAAGATAAGCACATTCACCTGTTCATCTACGAGTTCGCTGAAAGGATAGTTGTCTTTGAGTATCTCCTTATTGAAAGGCAGGCTGGCCTGCATTTCTCCGTCGATGATGAGCGAAGGGTTTTTCTTCTTCACTATCTGCGTGGCCTGGGCCACCAGTTTCGCCTCGGGAGAGTCACTGCTGCCGAAGTTGCTGTAGCTGAGCATGGCGATGCGCGGCGTGATGTTGAAGGTCTTCACCTCTTTGGCCACCAGGAGCACGATCTCCGCCAGTTCTTCGGCAGTGGGATTGAAATTAACGGTGGTATCCGCCAGGAACAACGGCCCTTTCTTGGTGAGCAGCAGGTACATGCCCGCGATGCGGTTCACGCCTTCTTCCATGCCGATGATGTGGAGCGCAGGACGAATGGCTTCGGCGTAGTTCCTGGTCAGCCCCGAGATCATCGCGTCGGCGTCACCCAGCTCTACCATCATTGCACCGAAGTGGTTCCGGTCCTTCATCATCTTCTTGCTCTCGTAATAATTGTATCCTTTGCGCTGTCTCTTTCCGAAGAATATCTCGCCGTACATGTTTCGCTTCTCCTCGGTCTCGTCACTACGCGGGTCGATGATGGGCATATCGGATATGTCCAGCAGGTTCTCTTCGGCGATCTTGCGGATCTTGTTCGCGTCCCCGAGTAAGATGGGGTAAGCGATGCCCTCATCGTAACAGATGCTCGCGGCTTTTAAAATCTTCTGGTTATCCGCTTCAGCGAAAACGATCCGGCGGGGATCCCTTCTCGCTTTTGTATTGAGTACGCGTATGAGCTGGTTATCGAGTCCAAGGCGTTTATTCAGGCTGACTGTGTAGGCATCCCAGTTGGTGATGGGATGTTGCGCCACACCGCTATCTATCGCGGCCTTTGCAACTGCGGGCGCTACGGTAGATAATAAACGGGGATCCACTGGCTTCGGAATGATGTACTCCGCGCCGAAACTCATGTTCTTCTGGTTGTAAGCGAGGTTCACGATATCGGGCACCGGTGTTTTGGCCAGGTCGGCAAGCGCTCTCACGGCAGCGAGTTTCATCGCTTCGTTGATAGTGGTAGCCCTTACGTCAAGCGCGCCCCGGAATATGTAAGGGAAACCAAGTACGTTGTTCACCTGGTTGGGATAGTCGCTCCTGCCCGTCGCCATGATCACATCTTTCCTTGCGGCGGTGGCGGCTTCGTAACTGATCTCTGGATCCGGATTGGCCATGGCAAACACGATGGGGTTCTTCGCCATGCTCTTGATCATTTCGGGAGTGAGGACATTGCCTACGCTGAGGCCGATGAATACGTCCGCGTCTTTTAACGCCTCAACGAGTGTACAATCCGTATTTCTTGTATTGGCGAACTTCTTCTTCTCTTCTTCCAGGTCTGTCCGCCCCTGGTGTAACACGCCTTTGCGGTCGAACATGGTTACGTTGCTGTGCTTCGCACCCAACGCCTCGTATAACAGCACGCAAGCCATCGCTGCTGCGCCGGCGCCGTTCACCACGAACTTCACGCGATCGATCTTTTTCTTCTGTATCTCCAGCGCGTTCAGTAGCGCTGCCGCGCTGATGATGGCAGTACCGTGCTGGTCGTCGTGCATGACCGGTATCTTGCAAACCTCCTTGAGTTTTTTCTCAATATAAAAACATTCAGGCGCCTTGATGTCCTCAAGATTAATACCTCCGAATGTGGGTTCCAGTGATTTCACGATCTCAACGAACTTCACCGGGTCTTTTTCATTGATCTCGATATCGAACACATCGATGTCAGCGAATATCTTGAATAGAACGCCCTTGCCTTCCATCACCGGCTTGCTTGCTTCCGGTCCTATATCGCCCAGTCCCAATACGGCAGTGCCGTTGCTGATCACCGCGACGAGGTTGCCCTTGGCGGTGTACTTGTAAACGTCTTCGGGGTTCGCGGCGATCTCTTTACAGGGTTCGGCTACGCCCGGACTATAAGCCAGTGACAGGTCTCTTTGGGTCTTCGCTTCTTTGGTGGGAACAACTTCTATTTTTCCAGGCCTTCCTTTCGAGTGGTATTCCAGCGCCTGTTCTTTCCTTAAACCTTTAGATTTTTCCATGGTTCGTTTTTAGGTGACCAACTCCGCTACCATAGCATCGCCGGTTGCCCTTGCGGCTGGTGAACCGTTCGGGCGGGTGATATTCGCAGGCTTGACCCGTTTTAAGGAACCAACATCCCGGAAAAAGACACCCCCGTAAAGAGGGCGCAAAATACAACATAATGAAGGGAATTATATAACCAAAGTCATGAAATGAAACCCTGCTACGGCTAATTGATCCTGAACGACAGTGGCACATTCAGTTTAACACTGAAATGCCGGCCCATGTTAAACACGCCCTGCCTGCCCGTGACATTGTTTTCGGCGGTATACTTCAGGCGGCTCAGGTGATGTTGAAAGGCTACGTCAGTCACGTTATTCAACGCAAGGTGAAGATTGAACAATGTTCGCTGCCTGCTGCGAAAATCCGCGCCTAGTCCGAAATGAAGCAGGGTGTATCCTTTCGACGCGGTTTCGGTGTCATACGATGCAAAGATGTCATCCTGGCGAAAGACGTGTTCGATTTCAGCCTTCAGGTAAAGATTCTGCAATGATTTGCCGGCTTTTTTAAAGTCAGTACGCAATTCGCTGTTCCATTTTGCCGGCGGCATGAATGGCAGGTCGTACTCACCGGCGACCGACTGGTGGAATTTGCCCCGTACGTAAGAAAAAGTATTTTCAAAGTGCAGCCAGTCTAAAGGGTGCGGATGGAGGTCGAAGCCTACTTCGATGCCATACAGGGAGGCGCCGGATTGTTCGAAGCGAAACGCGGTCAGCGGCTCGCCATCTACAACTACGATGGAATCGTTCCCGGAGGCGTCACTGAGCTTCCGGTAAAAGATATAATCGCTGATGTTGTTGTAAAACGCGGAAATATTCAATCCGAAATGTGTCGCGTTCAGTTCGAGACCCGCGTCGGCTTGCAGCGATGTTTCGGAACGAAGGTCTGCCTGCCCATATTCATAACGGTCAGTGCCTTCATGTGAGCCGTTGCTGGAAAGTTCGGCCACGTTCGGCGCACGGAAGGCGCGTGCAAGATTCACTTTGAAGGTAAGTTCCTTGTTAATGTCGTAGCTGATACCGAAGCTACCGCTGACGTTAAAGAAATTCCTGTCAAAGGCGTTGAACTTCGTAGTGGTTCCTTCTACCAGCTCGTCAACTCGTAGATTCCGGATATCCGCACGCATTCCACCGCTAAGCGTGAATCGCGGGTAATTTTTCCGGGTGTACACGAAAACCCCACCGTCCCATTGACTGTACTCAGGTATGAGTACCTCCGGGCCAAGGTTGCGATTCTTCTGGAACATGCCGTTGAGACCGTACGAGGTAGTCCAGCTTCCTTTAGCTGCCGGCGAATGATATTGGATGTTATAGTTGACCGTTTCCAGGTCAAACACGAGACCCGGGGTGGATGGGTCGGTCGCATCTCCGAATTCACGACGCTTGTTCTGTTGAAAACCGATCACCACGTTCATCCTTCCCTTCGGAAGGATGATATTATTATCAGTGGTGAGTTTAAGGTGCGTGATATGCTGAAAGGGCGTGAACATTTCGCGACTCTCCAGTTCTTCGTCAGTGGCGATCCGCTCCAGCGGGCTTTCGGTGAAGATGAGGAATTTGCCCGATGCTGAATCGCGTTCGCCTTCGATGAGGCCAGTGCGCTGGTTGAAATAGCTAAGGAGCAGGTGACTAAATCCCCATTGTTTGTTCAGTCCAACGTAACCGCCGAGGTTCCGCTCGTTAAACCTGCTGTTGAATACAATGCCATCGTATTTATTACGGTAATCGGCGGCAGATTTATAACTGCCATATGCATTCCAGTTAAACCCGGACTTAAGGTGACCGGCGAGGTTTAGGTTGGTACCGGGCAGGCCGTTGTTGCCATTATAAGTTCCGAACATATTTCCTTTCACTGTTCCCTGCTCGACCGGCACGTTGCTGACGAGGTTGATCACGCCCGCCATGGCATCGCTGCCATACATCAGCGAGGCAGGTCCTTTGAGGATCTCCGCTCGCTGAATGCTGTACTCGTCTATTTCAATGCCGTGTTCGTCGCCCCATTGTTGCCCTTCCTGCCGGATGCCATCGCTGATCACGACCATGCGGTTGTAACCCAGGCCACGGATCACCGGTTTGGAGATCGCCGGGCCGGTGGTGAGGGCGCTTACGCCAGGCTCTTTGGCCAGCGCATCAATAATATTGGTGGACGCGGTGCGCAATAGGTCGCTCCTTCGAAGCAGCGTCACCGGTTGGGTAGCCTGCTTCAGCTTTGTGGCCGTGGCTACACCGGTAACGATCACACCTTGTTGTTCGACTACGGCTTCTTCGAGACTGAAATCATGGACCACGTTGCCGTTGATATTTATTGATTCTGTCACCGAACCATAACCGATAAAACTCACTTCCACCAGGTAGTGTCCGAAAGGCAGCGATGCGACACGGTATTGCCCTAGACTGTCTGAGACGGCACCCGTCCGAAGGTCATGCACGAATACCGCCGCGCCATATAAAGGTTGTCCTTTCGAATCCCTGACAAAGCCAGTGAGACTTCCTTTTTGTCCGAGTGAACCGAGGCAAATTAATAACAGGAGGAAGGAAGCAGTGATCTTGTGTGACATAGAGTAATTTGCTACAGTGTTGCAAAAATAGGATTTTCCGGGATTCCGTCCTGATCCGGGAAAAAATGGTCAGAAAAACGCGCTAGTTGGGGGTTTTTGATGAGAAATGCAGCAGATAGTTCCCGCCACCTGTCAATATCCTGGAGCATTTTTACGGGAAGTAAGGTGCCGGAACGAAGCAAACTGCTTATGAGGTTTTTATGAAAAACCCCTGCTAAGGAAAAAACAAAACCTGAATGGCTATTTATCCGCGAAGACAGAGCAGTAGTGCAAAACCAAAATTGTCTATATTTAGGGTGGACACGCACCCACCCATGACAGAAGAAGCGATAATCTTTGGATGTTTGCATAATGACCCCGCATCTCAACGGGAGTTGTACAACAGGTACAGCCCGAAGATGCTATCGGTCTGCTACCGTTTCGCGCAAAGCAGGGAAGATGCCGAAGACATGTTGCAGGAAGGGTTTATCAAGGTCTTCACGCAGATCCAGACGTTCCAGAACAAAGGCGCTTTTGAAGGATGGATCCGCCGGATCATCGTTCACACCTGCATCAACTTCCTGAAAAAATACAAAAAGTTCAATGAGAATGTTGACCTGGCGTATGCCGGTTACCTTTCTGTGAAAGAGGAATCGATGCCTTCGATCATGCAGGCAAAACAGGTAGTGGAATGTATCAGGTTGTTACCGATCGGTTATCGCACGGTACTGAACCTCTACGCGATTGAAGGTTACAGTCATAAAGAGATCTCCACCATGCTTGACATAGAGGAAAGCACCAGCAGGAGCCAATACACACGGGCTAAATCGATGCTGGAAACAATCCTCGTTAAAAAGAAGATCGTTGAGAAGCCCAGGGAGAATTTCGACCTGGCGTTAATAAAAAAGCAGTGATGAGGTGATATATGGATGACAAGTTTTACGATAACGATTTTGAGCGTTTCCTGCAGCAACAGGTGAAGCAGCACAGGATGTACCCCTCTGACGCGGTATGGAAAGGCATTTACAAGCAGGTTCACGGCAACAGGAAATGGCCCGGCCTTTATTTCTTTGCCATACTCACTATTGCAGCGCTCACCGTAGTTACGGTAATGATGGAAACCGGCCCGGTTGACCAAACGGTCCAGGGGAAAATCAAATCAGTTCCTGTTGTCAACAATCTTGACCCGGCACAGGTAACCAGGCAGGTGATCAATACCATCAACAGCAAACAACAAAATGGAATACCTGGCAGCATCGTGGCATCTATCGGTACTGCTAACAATATCATCAACCCGGTTGATCAAACAATTGAAACAGGGTCGCTGTCCGAACAAACAGTAACGGAACAACAAATAGTTGTGACCGGGATGCGAAACGCCGGAGAAGAAAACAATCCTGTGACTATTCGTAGCACACAGGCCGCGGACACGGACAAGAGTGACGCCCAGGTTGCAGCATCAACTAAACCGGTTGCCGCCCTTACTCCTGCCGCAGTTGCGGCTAACAAAGCCGACAAGGCTGAAACGGATGAGGAAGCGATCACGAAAAAGAATACGAATCCTACTGACGAATACCTGGAAGCGAACCCTGAAGAGATCGCCCGCATTCAAAAGCAACCAGTGCGCGTTAAACCTTCGAAGTGGCAGTTCCAGTTCTATATCACGCCTTCGATGAGCTATCGCCAGATCGTGGATAAGAAACCTGTGAACAACAACTACAACGGCCCGGTCACCGCTTATGGTGTGCAGGCGAATAAGGTGATCCGCTATCGCCCCGGCATGGGAACGGAGTTTGGCCTGGGTGCCCAGTATAAATTAACAGACCGTATGAAGTTATCCGGCGCTTTCCAGTTTAACATCCGCCAGTACAATATTGATGCATACATGGGCAACTCTGAACTTGCTACCATCGCGGTGGAGCGTGGTACCGCTTACAACGCCATCGTACGCTATCGCAGTTCCGGTGGTTATGGTGAGGCTGAGTTGCTGAATAAATACCACCAGGTATCCTTACCACTGGGTGTTGAATACAGCATCGTGAATTCAAAAAGGTTCGGCGTGAATGTGGCCGCGGCCGTGCAGCCGACGTATACATTCAGCCAGAGCACCTACCTGCTTACTTCAGATTATAAGAGTTATGCCGATGGAACCGAGTTTCTGCGTCGCTGGAACATCAACAGCAACCTGGAAGCCACCATCAGTTACAATACGGGCAACCTGCAATGGAAATTTGGTCCGCAGTTGCGTTACCAGCACCTGCCCAATTACACAGCGCCCTACCCCATCAGGGAATACCTGATTGACTACGGATTTAAGATCGGTTTCACAAAAACGATCCAATAATGCCGCAACTTTACTAACTGAAAAGAATCCCGCCGAAGGCGGGATCTTTTTTATCCCTTAATATTATTTTTACCGTATGAGATCACTGGTCATTGTAATGATTGCCATTGCCGCATTTGGCTGCTCCGGCGAACCAAAGCCGGAAGAAGAACGGATCCGCACCTACGATACTTCAACACTTTATTACGATATACCCCTGGCAGTACAGAATGAATTGCTGACGATCAAACGGGGTGCTACCAATATTTACCGCATTGTTTCCATTGATGGCCACCGGGACTCTGCATCGATCGATACGGTGCAACTCAGGCAGCTGGCAGCGCCTTTCCTGCAGTACAACCTCAATGAAAGCAAACACCGAAAATATTACAAGGAAGATGTGTTTGAAGACAATGACCTGGGCAGGGTGATCTTCACCTATGGCACAAATCACCCGGACCTGGTGGTTAATTCCGCATCCGTATGGCTGGAACAGGAAACCCACCACCTGACCAATATCAATATTAAGCGCTTATATAAAGTGCGCGACTCGCTGTATGATGAAGACCTGTCATGGACCACCGGTAAAAATTTCATGATCCTGCAGAAAATTTCCGGCGGCGGAAAAGAACAGATCCGGCAGACACAGGTTTTCTGGAAGAATAGATGAGTATTTTTGATGTGACGAATGACCAGCACCGAATTCCAGCAACTGATCCATAAAATCCCCACCCAACCCGGGATCTATAAATACTACGATGATAAGGGCGCGCTTATCTACGTGGGCAAGGCGAAGAACCTGAAAAAAAGGGTGGCGTCGTATTTCAGCAAGACACTCGCCAGTTACAAGACACACGAACTGGTCCAACGCATCCGGAAGATCGAGTTCACGATCGTTAATTCCGAACAAGACGCGCTATTCCTGGAGAATTCACTGATCAAGGAATATCAGCCCCTGTTTAACATCAACCTGAAGGATGATAAGAGCTATCCATTCATCGTTATCAAAAAAGAACCATTTCCGCGCGTGTTCCTTACCAGGAGAAAGTATGACGACGGATCAGAATACCTTGGCCCGTTCACTTCGGTAGCGCGGGTAAGGGAGTTACTCAACTTTATCCGCTCCAACATTCCATTGCGCACGTGTAAACTTAATTTAACGCGGCAAAACATAGAGCGGAAAAAGTTCAAGGTCTGCCTGGAATACCACCTCGGCAACTGCAAAGGGCCTTGCGAGGGACTTCAATCGGAAGATGATTACCTGCAAAGCCTGCAGCAGATCAAGAACCTGTTGCGCGGAAATCTCACGCCGGTGATCCAGCAGTTCAAAAGCGAGATGAACCGCCAGGCTGCGAACATGGAATTCGAGCAGGCGGAACTGACACGTAAAAAGATCGAACACCTGGAGAATTACGAAGCCCGCTCGGTAGTGGTGAGCAAACATATATTCGATGTGGACGTATTTACCATGATCCGCGAATACGACAACGCTTACGTAAACTACCTGATGGTGAAGAATGGTACGATCGTGCAAACCCATACCATCCAGCTGAAGACGCCTTTGGAAGAAACGGACGAAGAGGTGCTTGCCTTCGCCATCAGTAACCTGCGACAGACATTCAGCAGCACCGCCATCGAACTGATCGTGCCTTTCCCGCTGGAATACCACGACAGTAATATCGTCTCCACCGTGCCGAAGGGGGGCGATAAAAAGAAGTTGCTCGATCTGTCACTGAAGAACGTAGAGTATTTCAAAGAGGACCTGCACCGTAAAAAGATCCTGCAGCTCGAAGGCTCTACTGATAAAGAAAAGAAGCAGGTACTTTACAAGATGCAGCACGACCTGCATCTTTCGGAGCTACCCTTGCATATCGAATGCTTTGACAACTCTAATTTCCAGGGAAGTTTCCCCGTCGCCGCGATGGTATGTTTCAAAGAAGGTGTACCGAGTAAAGATGATTACCGGCATTTCAATATCAAGACGGTGGAAGGCATCAACGATTTCGCTTCGATGAAAGAAGTGGTGCAGCGGAGATATAAACGCGTGGTGGCTGAAAACAGGCCCCTGCCACAGCTCGTGATCATCGATGGTGGTAAAGGGCAGCTGAACGCGGCGGTCGAAGCGCTGGAGTCATTGAATATCCGCGGGCAGTTGAATATCATCGGCCTTGCGAAGAACGAAGAGGAGATATTTTTTCCCGGGGATATGCAGTCGATGAAACTGCCCTGGGATAGCGAAAGCCTGAAACTGATCCGACGTATCCGTGACGAGGTGCACCGTTTTGGCATCACCTTTCATCGCAAGCAACGCTCCAGGGGCACTTTCAAGAACGAGCTGGAAGACATTAAAGGTATCGGCAAGCAAACAGCTGACCTGCTGCTCAAAAAATACCGCTCGGTAAAGAATATCCGTAACCTTTCAATGGAAGATCTGGCGGCGGATGTCGGAACATCAAAGGCGCGGATCATAAAGCAGTATTTCGACGATAAAGGGTAAAAAAAGGGGCCCGGATGAATATCCAGCCCCGTTTTTAAAATCCAATATCCTATGAAAAACCGTGATAAAGATAGAGATACTACCCAATTATGCAATACCCCTATATGGCTTTTTTACAGATATTTATCCTCATTCCAAGCGATCAATGGTGAAACACTGGGTATGGAAAGGCATTAAAAAAGGAGCCCGTAAGCTCCCTTTTCTATCGTTTATCAGGACTTAATAAGCCCAGAGATTTTGCTCATAGTTGAAGATCTTCTCCTTGATATTCTCTCCTTCCAGCAGCCTGAACAGCGGATCTTTGATCAGCAGTCGCAGCGTTTGGTCGGACGGGTTATCCATTGAAGACTTCGTAATATAGCTACTGAAGAACCTGTTCTCGAAGAGGTCTTCCCAGCTCATCCTGCCGTTTGTGTTCTTTGGGTTGTATACGAAGGTTTGGGCCAGCTTATACCGGAGGTCAGGGTAGTACACCCAGAACAGCGGGTAAGGCAGGGAAGGCGTGTTAGTGCCTGGCTGGGCCGTACGGATGGCCATCGGCGCGATGCCAATGATCCGGGTGAACAGCCTGCTGCTTTCTTTATCGAAGAATACCTGCTCTTTAATACGGAACATGTAGATAGAGTCCGGACGAATTGCTCTTGGATTGGGCCTGCGCCTGATCACCGTATCCAGGATGTTCTGGTCATACAGGTTAGTCACCAGCTGCGTATCCAGGTCAGCTGTACTGGAAGAGAATTCCTGTAACAGCGAGTCGTAGGACACGTAGGTAGTAAACCTGTCGTCTTCATTCGAGAACGCCGGGATCGGGTTCTTCGGATCTTTCAATGCGTCCAGTATGATGGAAAAGAAACGCTGGTCACCTTCGTTCTCCTTACCGGGGTAGATAAACGCACGGTTCATTTTCTCGCGTGCATCTATATCCCTCCAGATAAAATGGCTGAACACTACGTCATCGGCGCGGTTGTGCTCGTAAGCCAGCGGTGCCCTGTCGGCAACGTCAACTGTTGAAACATCATAACCGTACACGTTGCGCAAGCTCTTTTTTACCGTGCCACCGAACTCGTTGCCGGAACTATAGATGGTCGTATCAAACGATTTGCTCGACTTCACCGTACCCCCAGGTCCCGGAGGCGGGGTTGTAGGCGGGTTCGTTGTAGGCGGGTTCGTCGCAGGAGGGTTTGTTCCCGGAGGTCCAGGCGGTCTGCGGCGGATCTGCGCGCTGGCCGCTGTCTGCACAGCCATCGCCGCCAGCACTACCAAACAAAAGATCAGGTTCTTTTTCATATATCGGACTTTTATTCTATCACTATTGTTATACCACCGTCGAGCGTTCTTGTAGATCCACCCGGACCTCTTACCACGATACCGTTAATGATAACCGTTGTACCAGATTTAGCACGACCCATCCACCTCTTCACTTCCGCGTCGAAAGCCGGCCCTGAGACCTGCTTACCAGCGGGTGCTTCTTCAAAACCAGGACCGCTGAAATCGATGTAATATGACACGACATCATAACGTACTCCGGTAAATATGAAGTCAACCAGTTCAGCGTAAACACCTGGCTGGATACGGAAACGATCCAATGGCATTGAACCCATTGCCACACCACCTACTTTAGCGATCGGCGATGGTACACGCTTAACGGGAATGCTGAATGTCGCCTTGGTTTTACCATCACCGGCTGTTACTGTAGCGTAGCCCAGCTGGGTGAACTTGGCTACATACTGGCCTTTTCCTTTATTCTCATACGTTGCACCGGCACCCTCGATCTGGAGGCTTATTTTTTCCGCACCACCCGAACCGGTTACGCTAAGCGGATTATCAAGTCCCTGGTAGAATACCCTTGTCGCATCCGTAGATACAGTAAGACCTGAAGGGGCACCTACAGTGTACTTGATCACTTTATTAACCGAAGCGGGCTGGCCCGTGTTCGGATCAACATAGTTAACCACTACTGTTTTGCTATACTCGCCAGGCACGCTTTCCGCCTTTGCTTTCAATTCGTAGTCGCCGAGTGGTGTTCTTTGCGCGGTAGCGCCACCAACGGTGATGGTAGGGTAAGCCTTAGAGCTATACGCACCGATGCCCGCGTTGATCGTGAATTCTTCACCAGGCATCATATAAGTAGAGCTGGAGTTCGCGATCACCTGGAACTGGTCGTAAGTGATCACCACCTCGCCTACTTTCCGGTGGCAGTGTTCCACGATCTGTGATTCTGAGTTCTTAATGTCGTTCTGGAATTTACTTAAGATGGTCAGTGCCGCCACTGTGGGTACCATCCTGAAATAGGAAGCCGACCAGTCGCCCTGATTTGCCAGGGTCTTCACCTTTGGCGGAACGAGGTCGATCGGGAGTGTAGCACCAAATTTCTCTTTGATCTCCGGGTCGATGGCAAGCATCTTTTCACGGATCTCTTTCAATTTAGCATACAACGCTTTACCCCTGCCCTGCTCAATGAACAGGCGGGTAGTAACGTCCATATTATCTTCCTTGTACGTTGAATCTTTCTTATCAAAATCCGCTTCGTTCAAAAGCAGGGTTTTGAGATCCTGTACATATTTATAACCTTCCTGGGAAAGCTTCTGGGCTTCCAGGGCTTTCGCCTGCCAGATCTTGGCTTTCTCGGCAGTGGTCGGATCCTTCAGCTTCTCATCAAATGACCGGAATATCTGAGTGATCTTAGACTCAGACAGCATCGTAGATGCTTCCAATGTACTGTTCACCGTCTTGAAGGCGTTCAGGATCTCGGCCGATATATTTAGTGCCAGCAGCGCTGTCAACACCAGATACATCAGGTTGATCATCTTTTGCCGCGGCTCTTTAGGTAGTGCCATCTTTAGTTAATAATTTAATTAGTCTTTGTTTTGGTTTCAATCAAAGGTTCGCATCAATGGCTTATTGCCTTCCGCCCTGCATCGCGCTGAGCATGTTACCATAGATGTTGTTCAGCTTGCTCAGGTTGGTAGCCAGTGCGCCGATCTGTTGTTTCGCTTTTTCAGCGTCTTCAGCAGTTGCACCCATCGCCGTAGCAGCCTGGTTCAGCTTACCATAGAACGCGTTCAACGCCTTTAAGTGATTGTTGCTTTCCTGGAGCTCCATTTCGTAGATGGTATTGAGCGAAGAAAGGTTCTTCGTCATCACCTGTACCTGCTCGTGGAACTGCCTTGTTGTTTCGGAAGCACCATTAAAGACCTGCATAGAAGTAGCGGCGTTCACATAAGCATCTTTCACGGTGCCCAGTGCTGCAGCAGCTTCTTTTGTTTTGATAGTATAATCGCTTGTGGCAGACACCGCATCGCTCACGTCGGCGATCTTGTCTACGCTTGTGGTTAATTTCTGGAATCCTGCGCTCAGTTTTGTAAGATTAGCTGGTGTGATCTCAGCTTCTTCGAGCATTTTTTCCATGGTCCTTAAGGCAGGGTTGCCCTTGTCAGATTTTTTCTTGTCACCCACTATCACTTCATCCATAGAAGGGTCGGTAACCGCAGGAAAGTAGAGATACAAGGCACCATAAACAGTAAATACGATCGCTTCGGTACCAAGACCGATGATCAGCATCAGGTCCGCACCTTCCCAGTGCATCAGTTTAAAGAGGGCACCGATGATCACCACCGCCGCAGCTAGCGATACGAAAATATCTACTACTTTACTAACTTTTGATGGAATTGCAACTGCCATAAAACGTGTGTTTTTATTTTGGTTTTAATGTATAGCTAAACGGTCAAGAGGGGAACCTTGTTCCCCCGCTTTATTCATTAAGATTTTTCTAGAAATGGACCTTATACGATTCTTTCTTTAGGATAATTATCTTCTGGTTTGAGCAGGAAGGTCGATCACACAGCGAAAGCCGACGTATGATTTCGCAGTGTCCTGGTACTCATAATTCCTGGTGCCGGTCTGAAGGTAATATGCCACGTCTTTCCAGCTTCCGCCGCGAACCACCTTACGCTGCATTCTCGGGGGATCGCCTTTTGATATCAGCGTTCCATCGGGACCATATATATCGCTTTTGGCGTTGAGACGAACATCGGGGTTCATATCGTGCTGGAAATTATAGGCGCCTTCATAGTAGTAAGATGAGGTCCACTCGGCTACGTTACCTGCCATATTATACAGGCCCCAGTCGTTTGGCCAATAAGCATCGGCCCTTACCGTATAGAAACCTCCGTCTTCAGGATAGTTACCACGGCCGGGTTTGAAGTTGGCAAGCAGGCAACCTTTCTTGTTCCTCAGGTAATAGTTACCCCAGGGGTACATGGATTGCTGGCGGCCACCGCGTGCTGCGTATTCCCACTCAGCTTCTGTAGGAAGGCGGAAATCGCTTTCCACTGCATACTTGTTCCTTTCCAGAAAGCTGTTGAGGTAATGAGATCTCCAGTGGGCGAAAGCCATCGCCTGCCTCCAGCTAACTCCTACCACGGGGTAGTTGCCAAAGCTGGGGTGAGCGAAGTATCTCCGCGTCATTGGATCGTTATAAGAGTAAGACCAGTCCCTCATCCACACGAGTGTGTCAGGATAGATCTTTTCGTCGAATCGTATGATGAATTTGCTTCTTGGCTGGCGCGGTAATTTGTTCTCGATCTTCGCCGCTTCTTTCAGGTCGAAGTACTCGATGTGATAAATGACTTTGTCCGGGTCGAGTTCCATCCGTCCATTCAGACGATCGCTCACACCCACCATCAGCTTCTCCGCTATTTTTTCCACGACTTTGGGGTCGTTGTACTTAACGGTCTTCATCTTCTTCCAGTCAACAGCCGTATCACCATTCACGCCGATCTTCAGGAAAGCACCTCCGCCGTTATCGGACATAGCGCGGGCCGCGATCGAATCCCGTACCCACCATGCGAACTGGCGGTATTCGTTATTCGTGATCTCGGTGGCGTCCATCCAGAAACCGTTGATAGAAACTTGCTTGTTGCGTGCGGTGAAGTTATAGTTCATGTCCTCATCACTGGGGCCCATGTGGAATGTTCCTGGCGGAATATATACCATGCCCAGTGGTTTACCCATGCTCTTCTTGGTGCTGGGGGCCACACCCATAAGTTGGCCATTGTCAGGCAACCCCTTAGTTTTCCCCTTCTTGCTACAACTGGTCATACCAAATACCAGAGCAGTCAATGCTGTAACAGCGATCAGTTGGCGTTTCATTCCTTTTAATCTAAGATTGAGGTAGTGGACAAATATAATGATATAATTCAATCAACCAATTCCGGTACCGTTTTTTAAGAATTGAACCAACTCCAAAAAAGAGTGCCGGTCATGAAAAACGGTAGTATGTTTTTTTTATTGTGTTAACGGACTACTAAAACGCTGTTTCCCTTGTGATTGATTCATTTCTTCATTTCGCCAAGAAGCGCTTCCACACTGTCATGCGGCCGGGTGCAGACATAATTTTTACAATGATATATCAAGGTTTTTCCTATGTATCTGTTGCGCAATAAGGGGAAATTTTCATCACCTTTTTCAGCGCTTTGCAACACTTTATCCGGCACAAAAACCGGCAGCAATTCTGCGAGTATACGCATCGTCTCATCCCCCGTTACGGCGAGCTCGCGAACACCATGAACCATCAACTGCGCCTGCTGTGCCCAGCATCCGAAGGAGGTAGGATAACGCGTGATCGCCGACCTCAGCGAAAGGGTCATGGCGTTGGCTCTTTCCTCCCATTCCGGCAGGTCAAACGCCTTGGCCAGGTAGCGTAATACCCCTGCCATCACCGCGTTACCCGACGGGGTGGCGCCGTCATAGACCTCTTTTTTCCGTATGATCACGTCTTGTTGACCCTGCGGCGTATAGTAGAACATAATACCCGCCTCATCACTGTAATCCAGCAAGATAATTTCAGCTATTTCCTTGGCTTTCAACAGGTATGCAGCATCAGCGGTGATCTCCTGCAGGTGGATACAGGCCTGCGCCAGGTAAGCCAGGTCATCCAGGAAAGCAGGGATACGGGCCCTGCCTGTCTTATACGTATGGTGCCACCTGCCATCCACGTATAATTTTTCCTCGAGGAAGGCCATATTCCGGACGGCAGCTACTTTGTATTCCTCATTCAACGTAGCAGCAAACGCTTTACTTAGGGCGGTGTTCATCAGCGCGTTCCAACCGAGGAGCACCTTGTCGTCCAGGAGGGGGCGTATGCGTTTGTCCCGCGCCGCCATCAGTTCCTGCCGGCCGGCCTCCATAAAGTGCTGAAATTCAGCAAGGCCTATTCCACTGGTTGCAGCAAATTCATGAGCGGGTGTTTGAACCCGTAGGATGTTCGTATGCTCCCAGTTTCCCTTTGTGGTGATATCGTAGAACGAGCAAAACAACGCTCCCTCCTCCCCTAGAATCTCCATCACTTCGTCTCGTGACCAGGTATAGAATTTACCCTCGACACCTTCACTGTCCGCATCGAGGGCACTGAAAAAACCACCATCAGCTTCCTGCAGTTCACGCCGAACGAAATCAACGGTACCGCGAATGACTTCGGCATATAACCCCCTGCCCGTTAACTGGAGGGCTTCCGCCAGTGCCGAAACCAACAATGCATTGTCATACAGCATCTTTTCGAAATGCGGGGCCAGCCATTCCGCATCGGTGCTGTAGCGGGCAAAGCCGCCACCCAGGTGATCATAGATACCGCCCTGGCACATCTTGTCAAGGCTCAGTAACGCCTGGTCCAGGGTTTCGGCGTCATCTGTAAAATAGTGGTGCCGTAGGAGGTATTGAATAGTGAAGGTCTGCGGGAATTTGGGTGCCGCCCCGAAACCGCCATGTATCCTGTCCGCCTGTTTCATCATATTGGCGGCCATTGTCTCCAGGTCAGCCGGCGTGAACTGGTCTTGGGGACCAGCGGTACCAAACGCGTTGGAACTGGAAAGGTGAGCGGTCAGGTTTTCGGCCTGGGATGCCAGTTCATGTTTTCGTTCGGAATAAGCCTGCTTCACCCCTTGCAATACGTCTTTCCAGCTTGGCCGGTTGAAAGCGGCACGGGGTGGAAAATAGGTTCCGCCATAAAAGGGCTTGCCATCAGGCATGAGGAAAACGTTGAGCGGCCAGCCACCGTTGCCCGCGATGGCCTGCACCGCATCCATGTAAATATGATCCAGGTCGGGGCGCTCTTCCCGGTCAATTTTGATATTGATGAAATGTTCGTTCATCAGCCTGGCCGTTTCCGCATCCTCAAAACTCTCCCTTTCCATCACGTGGCACCAATGACAGGCCGCATAACCGATGCTCACGAGTATGGGTTTGTCCTCGGCCACCGCTTTTTGTAACGCCTCATCACCCCAGGGGTACCAGTCAACAGGGTTATGTGCATGCTGGAGCAGGTAAGGACTGGATTCGTGGATGAGGCGATTCGTATGTTCGGCCATATAAAATGGTTGATGGAATGTTGAACGAAAGAGTATACAAAACTGGGCATTTAATCACCAGGCTGCAAAAGAAAATGCCTCGCTCTTTTGGAGCGAGGCATTTTCAACAATTCGTTTATTTCTTATGCATGGCCAGGAATTTTTCCAAAGCGGCCACCATACTGGGCGACTGTGGCGCCGGTGCTTTTATATCCAGTTGCAGGCCCGCCTCTTCAGCCGCCTTACAGGTGTTACTGCCGAAAGTACCGATATACATCCCGTTCTGCCGGAACTTGGGATAATTGTCAAACAGGCTTTTGATACCACTAGGGGTAAAGAAGCAGATCACGTCAAAATCATCCTCCTTAGGCATGATCTCTTTGATGTTGTTACTCACGGTCCGGTACATAAAGGCAAGCTGGAACTCGCAGCTGTGGGATTTCAGCCAACCCACGATCTCGTTATCCTGCTGGTTCTCGCTACACACGTAAAGGAATCTTTCGTTTTCCTTGTGTTTGTTGATCACATCGAACAGGCTTTTGTTGGTGCCATCTGCGCCATAGAACACTTTTCGCTTCCTGTACAGGATGAACTTCTGGAGGTATAGTGCGACAGCCTCGGTGATACAGAAGTATTTGGTATCCTGCGCCACGGTGATCTTCATTTCATCGCAGGTGCGGAAGAAATGGTCGATGGCGTTCCGGCTGGTGAAAATGACGGCTGAGTACTGGGCGATATCGATCTTCTGCTTTCGGAATTCACGTGCAGGGATCGGTTCCAGTTTGATAAAAGGATGAAAGATCAGCTCAACGCTGTATTTCCTCGCGAGGTCGAAGTATGGTGACTTATCGCTTTCCGGTTTCGGTTGGGTTATCAGGACCTTCTTGACTGCCTTGGCAGCCGTTGAATTTTTTGACCCGTTTTTCACCATGCTGTTGATCTAAGGTTGGTACAAATTTAAAATCTTCCGTCGATATAATTGAACACGACCTTGCCGATGACCAGCAACGGTACAATTTCAACGCCGCAAAGGTAGAGGAAAAAATGAAAAGGACTGATGTGCAGGTCCTTTCGAAAGCTTTTAAGCGAAACGAAATACCTGTAAAAAAAGAGTAATGCGAGTAATATCAGCGAAGCCGTGATCGCGGCCTGTACCAGTGATGCTTCTGAAAAGGCGATCACCAGGATGAAGGGTATCAGCATTACCCCAATGATCTTATTGATTAGGAATACAATAAATATGTAGGTTTCCGCTCCTTCTTTTGCGTTGAACACCCACCCGGCGAAATTGAGGAACAAAAACTTTCCTACGTATAATACCATTAACGCCAGCCCGCTGTACAGGAGCAATTTCCAGAAGGGAAAGATGTTCCAACTGTAATGCTGCAAAAGCAACGTCAGGTAAAACGCTCCGCTTAAAAAGAAAAGCAGGTTCATCAGCAACGACCCAAGGTTTTGCTGCAGCAGTTGTTCGCGGGTCTGTTTCTGGCGGAATGTTGTCTGGAAAAAAAGACGGAACGTATTTTGGAAATACTTGGGGAACAACAACCGCGTAAACGCCACGAAGAACAGCAGGCCTGCCAACAGGTAGAACACCGCGTCTTTCGACACCGGCAAACGTTCCTTCATCAGCATGTAAACCGGTGGCTGGCCAAACGCCAGGTGCGGGTGCTTAAAATAGGAATGAAAGGTGGTGGTGTCCCTGAAAACGGGAGGGGCCACTACAATACCAAGAGAATCACCCCGCAGGCTGTCAGCCGGTGAGACACGGGCGGTATCGCGGGAAACAGTATCGCGTATGGTAACACGGGGTCTCACAACAGGACGCGGGACTCTCCGGGTGGTGTCCACTTTCGGACGGGATGTATCCTTTGCGCTGGTATCCGTTCTCGTTGGAATGGTATCCTGTTGTGCGGCCAGCTCTGTAACACTACAGATCAACAGGAAAAGAAACAAGATCGGCTTAGGACTCATCTGGCGCAAAAATAAGTAAGCCACTTCTTGCCGGCTAAAAAAAGCTGGTATAGCCGAAATGAATTTTAGACTGCCGCAGGTTGAGTCTCACGTCGTCTCGTTTACCCAGCGCATAGCTGATGTTGAAAATGCCCTGCTTTAACTGGAAGGCCATGCCACCCCCAACCCCAATGTAGGTGTGATCGAAAGCGCTGACCTCATTTTTAAAGTTGGACCATCCCGCATCTACGAACCCGAAGAAATATGAATTCAGGTCAACCAGGTAACGGTACTCGATACCTGCCACTGCAAACCGGTTGGCATAAATGCTCTCTTCGTCGAAGCCACGCAGCAGGTGGTAGCCACCCAGCTGGAACATTTCATTGCGGAAATAGTTCGGCGTCTCCAGCCAGCCAGCCTGTACGGCGATTTTTAATGCCGCCTGTTTAGCTACTGGGAAATACCGGGCCCCACTCAGCCTGAAGCGCAGCTGGTAGCTGTTCCGGCGGATGGAATCATACAAAGCGCCGTAGTTGAAGGATGGGTCTTTTATTTGAGTAACGGCATTATTCTGCCGGATCTCCTTTCTTCCGGCAGATGCGGAGACCGAAAGCTCTGACCCCCTGCGCGGATTGAAACGGTAATCCGTATTGATGAATATATATTCCAGGCCCAGGCTTAAGGTTGACATGTCAATTATATCGGGTAATCTTTTAGTGAACTTCACCGAATTTGTATCGATGTCAAGCAGGTTGGTGCGCTGTGATTGCAGCAGGATGTTAAACGACCGGTTCCTGCCAAACGCATATTGAACACCGAGCCTCCCTTCGATATTTAAGAAAGTGGAATCTTTTTTATAAAGCTGGAACCCGGTAGTGAGGCCAAAGTCTGACCTGAATATATAAGGTTGCTCGAAAAACAGGAACAGTCGCGGCGACTTTGGTTGTATTTGTTCCCAGTTAAAGTCGATGGTCTCGCCGCCACCAAAAGCGTTTTTCAAAACAACCTGCGCGTCTGCGGTCAACAGGAACTTGCCGCCGTTTTGTTCGTTGGAAGGAAGTAATCCCACCAAGGCATCCACCTGGTTGGTCCTTTTTGGCCGGAAATAAAAATTGACCACGTAGCCGGTGGTATGCATGGTAACATTCCAGGGCTGCGTTTGTTCGAGGTAAGGAAGTTCAAGCAATTTCTGGTCGATACGGTCCAGGATATCCTGGCGGTAAACGCCACCGGTGGGAATGCCCAGGTAATGCAGCAAAAAACTTTTCGAGATCCTGGCTGTCCCATAAACGCCAACACTGTCCATTTTATAAAGCGGGCCGGCATCGATGAAAAGCCGCGCGCTGATAGAATTCGACTCCAGGCGAATACTGTCCCACTTCACTTTCGCAAAAGGATAACCGTTGTCCTGGTAATGACTGATGATCTTTTGCGGCAACACCGAGATTGCCATGGGGTCAGCAATGGTAAACGAAGTAGCGGAAAAGCCCAATGTATTCAGCAGCGGCCAGTCTTTCGGATCTACACGTAGTTCCCGCCACAGGAATTGTTCACCGGGATGAAGGTACGCGGTGATGGTATTGGCGTTAACCGCGATGCTATCAATGGAAGCCGCCAGGTATCCTTTGGCCTGCAACATCGCCGGGAACTTCTCCAGGTAGAGGTCAAGTTCGCCGCGCGACTTGAATGTTGTTTTAAACGATGGCAACGCTACGGGCGACTGGCTTTCTGTTAGTTGTTCAATCCTCAATTGCAGTTGGGCTTCAGCACCGGTTGTTAGGAAACTGCCAATCACCAGCAGCATCAGCCTGTATAGTCCTAAATTTGCCATCTTCCGGAAACAATTATAATCATTTTCATTGCATGGCTGGCATTTACATCCACATCCCCTTCTGCAGAAAAGCCTGCCATTACTGCAACTTTCATTTTTCCACTTCGGCGTCAAATATTTCCGAAATGGTTAATGCAATTGTAAAAGAGTCAGGAATGCGCAATGATTACCTTATTGAGCCGGTAGAGACCATTTATTTCGGCGGCGGCACCCCTTCACTCCTGGCAATGGAAGAGGCGCGCAGGTTATTGGATGCCATTCATAGCAACTTTAACGTTACGAGCGATGCGGAAGTTACGCTTGAAGCAAATCCCGACGACATCACCGGCGCAAAACTCAGTGAATGGCGATCGATCGGCATCAACCGGTTGAGCATCGGGGTACAGTCTTTTTTTGACGAAGACCTCCAATGGATGAACCGGGCGCACGATGCTTCGCAGGCAGTGATTTCACTGAAGGAGTCATTGGCGCACTTCAACAACATAACGATCGACCTGATATATGGCACACCCACACTGACCGATGAAAACTGGCAATCGAATGTTGACAAGGCGATCGGTTTAGGCATCCCGCATCTTTCCTGTTATGCGCTCACCGTTGAACCCAGGACAGCGCTCGACACCTTGGTGAGGCAGAAAAAAAAGGAACCGGTAGACCCCGATAAACAGGCGAGGCATTTTGAGTCGCTGATGCGGTGGATGAAAGCAGCCGGCTATGAACACTACGAGATCTCCAACTTCGCGAAACCAGGATTCCGCAGCAGGCACAACAGCAGTTACTGGAAAGGACATCCTTACCTGGGCCTGGGACCCTCCGCGCATTCATTCAATGGCAGGGAAAGGGAGTGGAACATCAGCAACAACGCGCTTTACCTGGACAGCATCGCCGGCGATATATTGCCTGCGGAAAAAGAAGTACTTACCGGGATCCAGCAGTTGAACGAATACATCATGATCAGCCTGCGAACGGCTGAAGGGCTTTCACTGGAATACATTGCCGGCCGGTGGGGTGCCGATGTTGCCGGGGGCATAAAAAAGGATGCCGCCATTTTCCTTCGGGAAGGAACCATGACGGCATCCGGTGATATTCTATACCTGGCTGACGCGGGCAAACTGCTTGCCGATGGTATTGCGGCCAGGCTCTTTCGTTAATTAATTACCACCAAGTCCTCCACCGCCACCATTCGCGCGGTTATTCTCATCTTCAGAACCTGTCTTCCTGTTCCGCGCGGCTTTTACCTGCGTGCTGCCAAAACGGTAGCTGAAGTTGATTCGGAATACGCGGCTTTCGCTGCTGCCATATGCACGCAGGTACTGGCCGGCGAAGTTGGTATCGCTGTCGAACCTGAATGTCTTCAACACATCGCTTAATGCAAAACGCAGCGTACCCATTCCTTTCAACACGGTCTGTTGCAGGCCCAGGTCCATCTGGCCCATTATTTTTGTTTTGAAGGTACCACCCCAGAGTCCAGGCCCGTTGATCCATCCACTCAATTCAGCGGTGGTTGTCTTGCCAAGCTTGAGGCTGTTCTGCGCGAACACACGGTAAGAGAATACATCCACATCGATCTTTCTCATCGGTCCCAGGTCGGCCTGGTACTTTGAATAGAACGCGTTCACGTTGGTAAAGAGGCTGTAATTCTTGTAAGAAAAGGGAAAACTGATATTAAGACCGATGTTGTCCTGCGTGGCAAGATTCTTCTTCGTAAGGAAACTCTTCGAGGTCTCGATCACGTCGGTGATCTGCGCGAATACATCTTCGGTATGACTATAACTAAGACTGGTTGTTAGCTTGAACTTATAAATATTCGTTACACTCAAGGCATGCGTGAATTGAGGTGTGAGTTCAGTGTTCCCTTTCATGTATGTGTATGCATCCAGCTTAAATTCAAACGGGTTGAGGTCCTGGTAAGCCGGCCTGTCGATCCGCCTGCTATAAGAAAGACTCCATTGGTTCCTGGGATTCTTATTAAAAGTAACCGCCGCGCTTGGAAAGAGATTGGTGTAATCGCGTTTGAAAGAAGAATCAAAGGGCACATAGGTGCTTCCGTTGTTGCGGAGCCCTGTTGACCTTCCTTCGGTAACCGTGTTCTCCATACGCACGCCCACCTGGTACATCCATCCCTTTAACTGCTTGTTGTAGTTCAGGTAAGCCGCGTTGATGTTCTCGTTATAACGGAAGCGGTTGCTTTTATCCTTATCCAGGTCTTTTGTTGACCCTACGATATTGTAACGTTGAAAGTCATTGTCAGTGCGTATGATGGAAGTCTTGCCACCAATGCCGAACCTTCCCTTGTTCAGGTGTTGTTCATAATCCACTTTACCGGAATAGATCCTGATCTCGGTTGGAGAGACCATGTTGTTCACTTCACGGCTTGTTTCGGCGGTGCCGCTGGCGTTCAGGTAAATATTAGTGAGCAACTGGTCGGTGATGATATCGAACACAGAATGATCCACGTCAATATTCAGGTCACGCCCCGCTGTGTCACTGTGTTTGAAGTTGATGTTATAATTGGTGTTGTCGCGCCTGCTCACGTTATTATTGGTAGCGCTCAATTGTTTCACACCGGCTTTGGTGGGCAGGTAACTGATCATCGTATTGCTCTGGCTGATGCTCCGCGGGTCCGCGCGCACCCCGTTCAGCAGCACGCCGATCGTATTAAACCGGTTGATCAGGAAATCAGCACCTACTTTGAAGTTGTGGCTTTGATTGCGGTTGATATTCTTGGAATGCTGGTCGAAGATACTGTCAGCTACTTCCCTGTACAGGTTGAAAGGACTTTCGTTCCTTGCCCGGTTGTGGTTGTAGGTACCAAACAGGTTCAGTGTCTTACTGCGGTGGTTGATCGCGATGCCCGCGTTGTATTTTGAATAGATACCGATACCATAACCCGCATTCACCGACCCGTTCGTGCCGAGTGTTTTGTTGCGCTTCAGGCGGATATTGATAATACCAGCGTTACCGGCCGCCTCGTACTTGGCGGAAGGATTGGTGATGATCTCGATCGATTCTATCTGCGCGGACTGCAACGTCTTAAGGTATTCACTCAGGTCTTTTCCCGCCAATGGCGACGGTTTACCGTCGATGAACACCTGCACGCCGTTCTTACCACTGATACTGATGTTATCGTCCCGGTCGATCTGCACACCCGGCGCCTTGCGTAACAATTCAAGCGCGTCCTGGCCTACCGCGTTAATCGTTCCTTCTACATTGAATATGGTCTTATCGGCTTTTACTTCCACCAGTTGCTTTCTACCGGTAACGGTCACGTCCCCAAGGTTACTCCCGCTTTTGACAAGCGATAAGGATGGCCCTTCAATCTCAGTGGTGCCGGTAACATCGAATAATGAAGAGTATTTCATCGCGAAGCCAACATGCGACACAGTCACCAGGTATTTACCTTCCTTGATGCCACTCATGATGTACCTGCCTTCTTTGTTGGTCACGGCTAGCTTTGCCACGGATGAGTCCTTCGACCGCAGCAACGAAACCGTCGCGTTGGCCAGTGGCTTTTCATCGGCGTCTTTAATAAGCCCGGAAATTGACTGGGCATTCAGTGCGAAAGAACACACACTGAAGAGGATCAGGGGTAGTAACTTTTTCATTTTATCTCGACTATTGTAGCGCGAAGGTCTTCCAATTCGTGACAAATTCATGACATTTGACCTTAATAACACTATAATTATTTGATAGGCGGTTGAACAGGGCGACAAA